>DAWDVX010000016.1:34611-45809 GCA_052346145.1 Collinsella sp. | reverse complement strand
AACCCGCGACCCCAACCTTGGCAAGGTTGTGCTCTACCAACTGAGCCATGTCCGCATATGTAAAAACAAAACGGGCGCCGGAGCGCCCGGATGTTGCCTGGAGGCGAAGCCCGGATTCGAACCGGGGGTAAAGGCTTTGCAGGCCTCTGCCTTACCACTTGGCCACTTCGCCGAAAAAGGACCGCCTAAACGGTCCGGAAATGCAATGGAGCGGACAACGGGGCTCGAACCCGCGACCCCAACCTTGGCAAGGTTGTGCTCTACCAACTGAGCCATGTCCGCTTGCGGGTTATTAATTTACGCGAGTTGTCCAAAAGACGCAAGTACTTTTTTCAAAAAACTTGTCTGCCGCATGTTCTTAATAGCCAAACGCGCTAAAGCGATTGGCTAGGCACACGATTCCAGCGCTCCGCTAAACAGCTTCACCATCTGCACGCGCGTGCCGGCGCCGTCCGTACGACGAGCAACCTCCACGTTATCGACGAGCATACGCATAAGCTTGATGCCACGGCCGCGCTCCTCGGATGCGACCGGCTCGCTCGTTTCATCGATAGAATAGCCGGCACCTCGATCAAGCACCTCAACCACAACGCGATCGCCATAGGCCTGAACCGTCAGGACGCACCCGATACCGCCCGCATGGTCATAGGCATTACCCAGCGCCTCCCCCGACGCCAATGCGACATCGTAGCGCTCGTCACGGCGCAACGGAAGCGATTCAAGGAGTTCGGCGATGCGATGTCGGTAGTATGGAAGATTCTCGATACCCTGACGGACCTCGACGCTCTTACTCCAGCGAGGCAGCTCCCCCACCGGAATGGCGGGAATAGACTCCCGTGCCGGCCCCGCGACATGAAGGATATCGACAAGACGAGCAATCTCCAAAAAGCGAACAACTTCACCCGATGCATTGACGAGCGAAAGCAGGCCTTCTCGCCTCATGAGCTCACGAGCGCGCGTAAGCAGGAATGCCAAGCCCGTCGAATCGATAAAGCTAACAGCCTGACAGTTGATGACAACACGACGCACGCCGCGGCCAATCAAAGCATCCAACCGCCGACGCAGCGCAGGCACCGTGGCGATGTCAATATCGCCTGGTGGCGTCAAAACCGCTATGTCATTCCACTCATTCATACGACCATGGTTCCCCAAAAAAGCCCACTCGATGCATTCGTTTCCCCAACCGTACGGATTCAGCCCGCCCAGCGTCGTCTATGAACGACCCCGTAAAAACTCAAGGGACACCAATGCAATGTCATCGTCCAGCGCCGATTCGGTAAATCGGTCAAGCTCGCCCAAGACCTTGCCGCAGATTCCCGATACGCCCTCACCCGAGACAGAGAGCAGAAGGTCACGAAGGCGCTGCTCACCAAAGAACGCTCCGGTGCGGTCGCGGGCCTCAATCGTTCCGTCCGTATACATGAAGAGCATGTCGCCAGGAGCGAACGTAAACACGCCTGTCTCGTACACCATGCTCTCAAAGGCACCGATTACGCCCGATTGGCATCCAAGCAGCTCGACCTCTCCCCCACGGGCCTCGCCGCCACCCAGCGGCATCGACTCTGGCCTAATGACCATGGTCGGAGGATGGCCCGCCGAACAATACGTTGCGCGTCCGGCTTTAAGGTCAATCTTGGCGATAAAGGCCGTCACGAACGTCTCGACCCTCGAAAAGCCCATGAGCATACTGTTAAGAGAGCGTGCCATGCGGGCCGGTCCAGCGCCCTCCCACGCATATGCCGTCAGGGCCGTCTTGACGAGCGCGGACATCGATGCGGCCTCAATGCCTTTGCCAGACACATCACCCAGAATCATGACGGCGCAGTCGTCGGGAAGACGGATGAGCGTATAGAAATCGCCGCCGACCAACGCCGAGTTCGTGGCTGACAGGTACACCGAATCGGTTGCGATACCCGGAACATCCCCCAGGGAATTTCTCATGCCGATCTGAAGGGTCTGAGCGATATGGCGCTCCTCGCGCTTTTGAGATTCGCCTTCGTAGATCAGTTCAAAGTCATGCGCCAAGTGCACCAAGTAGTCATATTCAAGATCATCAATCGGCTCTTGGCTACCATCACGAAGCAGCAGCGCGCGCGTCGTCGGGCTCTTCGCAACAGAAGCAGGAACAATCGCGTCGTTACTGTGCTTGCCATCACCCTCAGAGCGCGGGCGCCCCGCCTCGATGCCGGAGTCGACGTAGAGACCTTGACAAGGCAGGCCATGCGCCCTAAGCCAGCCTCCCATAGGCATCGATTCATCAACGCGAGTTATACGGACGTGTTTAAGGTCCTCGGCACTCGTGCCGCCCAAAACAGATGCCTCAAAGCCATCAGGGCCAGCCCCCAGACGTGCCGCTGGCGCCGTCGTGGAAAAGAAAAGCCTCTCGGGATCGTCCGGCAAAGCAACGCGACTACCGCCTTCAAAATCTATGACGTAGGAATCCAGACTGGCGTCATACTCAACAGGGCAAAAATGGCAGTTAAGCATATTGCAGATCTCGGACGATACCGCCTGGGTAGCCGCGGCGGAATCGTCTAGAAAGGTAAACAACTCATCACGCAAGACATTGAGCGAGCGGCCAAGCTCGGCCGTGCGACGGGAGCGAAGACTCGATGCCATGCCGACCAGCTGGATAGATAGGTAATCGCAAATGACCTCGAGCACATTAACGTCATAGGCGAGCGGTGCCTGAGGGCGTTTCCAACCAACTTCCAGCACGCCAAGGATCTGCGTACCGTAAAAAACGGGAAGACAGATCTCGCTGCGGTACGGAGGCATATCCTGCACGCGCAACAGGTGCTTAGAACGATTGTCCAAGTCCATGAACATACCGGAGGCGGCCTTATCGCCCTCAAGGTCCTGTTGAATCGACAAGCGACAGGCACGCGACTCACGAAGAACATACGTCGGAATGCCAGCGCCATACGGCAAAAACTCAGGCAGGTAGCTGTCGTACAGCTCCTTGGAAACACCGCGAAGTTTAAAACCGCCGCTCTCAGAAAAATAGATAGCGGCACCCGAAGCATCGAGCGTTCCTACAAGCTGGTTCAAAACAGTATCAAGCAGGCTGGGTAACTCATCGGAGCCCACAGTGCTCATAATGACCGAGAGCGTGCCAGAGAGACGCTTGTTCGCCACTCTAAGCTCCGATAACGCACGCTTGAGTTGACGGTCGTGAGAATACTGTTCTTCGATGCTATGGAGCGCCACCAGGACACGTGGCGCGCGGCGCCCAAAGATGCGTGGAGGCGTCACGGAGCCCGCACGAACCAAGACGGGGATAAAGGAGCCGTCACTCAGCTTGAGCATCAGTTCGTTCTCGGAGCCATCAGTTTCAAATGGCAGACGATGTTCCGTCGCACGTTCAAAAGCGGATGAGTACAGGACGTCTTTAACATCTCCACCGATGACGTCGGCGCGTTCCTCGCACATCAAACCAAGTAAGCGATTATTCACATGCAGAATGGTTCCGTCGAGCTCACAGATGATGACAGCATCGCTCGTGATCTCGACTAGTTGGGCAACGTCTGCCCACTCGTTGCGTTCAAGCGTTTCCATCGTGGACCCCACCGTCTATCGGTAACAAAAAAGCCTCCTAAGAGGCTTCTCAAATGCGATGGTGTCGGAGGCGGGACTTGAACCCGCATGACCAAAAAGCGGTCACTAGCACCTCAAGCTAGCGCGTCTGCCAATTCCGCCACTCCGACATGCTATGTTGTTGATTCGCAGTTCGTTTTGTTGGACCCGCGCGTTCAACGAGGAAGATAATAACCTATGATTCGAGAACTGTGCAAGCACTTTTTTCAAAAAAGTTTACGAATTTGTAAATGCGCAGGTAGATCCGTGTGTCCGGCCCCGAATCGGTGTTGCCTCCCGGCGCGTCCTCGGGCATGAGCGATATTTTGCTACGCACTTCGTGCTGCAAAATATCGCTCCCCCTGCGGAATGCGCCGGGAGGCAACACCGATTCGGGGCCTGCAGATACATACTTCAGGCACAGTTCTCAAACATGTTCTGGGGGCTGATGCAAATTTGGTGGCTCGGCTTTGCCGAGCCCTTATATAAAGAGGCCGGAGCTAAAGCTCCGGCCTCGCTATCTTTCCCGTTAGATTAAGTGAGCGATCAAGGAATCACACTCCCCCTGCAGTGGTAACACAGGGCCCGTGCTGGACTTAGTTTTCAGAACATTCCGCAGACCAGGAAACCCCCTTATCCGCAGCTCCGAAGGAGCAGGATAAGGGGGTTTCCATGGTCGAGGACGTTCTGAAAACTAAGTCCAGCACGGGCCCGGACGAAAACAACCGACTACAGGTCGATGTGCGATTCCTTGATCGGGAACGGCTCCGCGAAGTGGCAGGCGCAGCAGTGACCCGGTGCGACTTCCTTAAACTCGGGAAGCTTCTCAGAGCAGATGCCCTGCGCGATCGGGCAGCGAGTGTGGAAACGGCAACCGGTCGGCGGATCCAGCGGCGACGGCGGATCGCCAGCGAGGATGATACGCTTGCGGGTCTTCTGGATATCAGGATCGGGCACCGGCACGGCAGACAGCAGCGACTGCGTGTACGGATGGTGAGGCTCGCTATAGAGCGTCTTCCAGTCCGAAACCTCGACCATCTTACCCAGATACATAACGGCAACGCGATCGGAGATGTGCTGCACGACGGACAGGTCGTGGGCGATAAACAGATATGCGGTACCGAACTTGTCCTGAAGTTCCTTGAGCAGGTTCAGAACCTGGGCCTGAATGGAAACATCCAGAGCGGAAACGGGCTCGTCGCAGATGATCAGCTTGGGCTTCAGAGCGAACGCGCGGGCGATGCCGACACGCTGACGCTGACCGCCCGAGAACTCGTGCGGATAGCGGTTGATGTGCTCGGGGTTCAGGCCGACGACGTCCAGCAGCTCACGGACGCGCTCAATGCGCTCCTCCTTGGTACCCACGCCATGGATGGTCATGGGCTCGGAGACGATCTCGCCGATGGTCATACGAGGATTGAGTGAAGCATAGGGGTCCTGGAAGATGAACTGCATCTCACGACGCATGTCCTTGATCTCATGCTTGCTCATCTCGGCAACGTCTTTGCCCTGGAAGAACACTTTGCCTGCCGTCGGCTTGGTCAGGCGCATGATGGTGCGGCCCGTGGTGGACTTACCGCAACCAGACTCGCCGACCAGGCCAAAGGTCTCGCCCGGATAAATCTCGAACGAAATATCATTCACAGCAGAGACGACACGCTTGGAGAAGCGCTTGGCGAACATGCCGGACTCTGCGGGGAACTCCTTAGAGAGGTGCTCGACCTTCAACAGCGGAGTACGTTCGTTGGTATCTGCCATTACGCCTCGCCTCCCTTCTTGGAATCCTTGCGCGTACGGGACGTCTCAGGAGCGTTCTTGAGGAACTCGGGGTCACCGGAGTAGTGGCACGCAGAGTAATGACCAGACTCGGTGACAACGCGCTCGGGGCGCTGCTTGCGGCACTTATCGGTCGCATAGGGGCAACGAGGCGAGAACACGCAGCCCTCAGGCAGGTTCATGAGCGAAGGCGGGTTGCCGTGAATCGGCGTAAGAGGCTTCTTCTCTTCGATGGCCTGCTCCGGGATGGAGCGGATAAGACCCCAGGTGTAGGGATGGCGGCTCTCGTAGAAGATTTCCTCAGCAGTACCGAACTCGACGGGACGGCCGGCGTACATAACCATGATCTTATCGGCCATATCGGCGACGACGCCCAAGTCATGGGTAATCATGATAATGGCGTTGCCGTTCTTCTCCTGCATCTCCTGCATGAGCTCGATAATCTGAGCCTGAATGGTAACGTCCAGAGCCGTCGTGGGCTCGTCGGCAATCAGGATATCGGGATCGCAGGCAAGAGCCATAGCGATCATGACACGTTGACGCATACCGCCGGAGAACTGGTGCGGATACTCATTGACGCGCTTCTCGGGCTCGGGGATACCCACGAGGTCCAAAAGTTCGGTAGCGCGCTTGAGCGCCTCCTGCTTGGAGTAACCACGGTGCAGGCGAAGGCCCTCGCCCACCTGCTTGCCGATCTTATAGACCGGGTTCAAGGAGGTCATAGGATCCTGGAAGATCATCGCGATGTCGTTACCGCGAATGTGTTGCATCTCTTCCTCGGTCATCTCGAGGATAGAACGACCGCGATAGCGAACGTCGCCGCCCTCAATCTTTCCCGGAGGCATCGAGATAAGACCCATGATGGTCATGGCGGTCACGGACTTACCGGAGCCGGACTCACCGACGACACCCAGGGTCTCGCCGCGATCGAGCGTGTAGGAGACACCGTCGACAGCGCGAACAACGCCATCCTCGGTGTGGAAATACATCTTAAGGTCATCGACCTCGAGCAGATGCTGGCCCTCGGGAACCGGCTGGTCCTTCAGGTCCACATAGTTCTTGTTCTTCTTCATCCTTATGCGTCCTTCATCTTGACGTCGAGGGCGTCGCGCAGACCGTCACCCAGCAGGGTGAAGGCGAGCACCGTCGAGAGAATTGCCAGACCGGGCATGATCATCATCCAGGGAGCAGTCAGAAGATACTGCTGACCGTCCTGAATCATGGAGCCCCACGAAGGCGTAGGCGGAATAACGCCCATGCCGAGGAAGGACAGAGCGGACTCGGTCAGGATGGCGCCACCAATGTTCATGGTCGCGTAGACCACGATGGAGGCAACGGAGTTCGGGAAGATGTGACGCACGACGATACGAGCATCAGATGCACCCATCGCACGCGCAGCGTCAACATAGTCGTTTTCCTTGACCGTCAAGATTGCGGAGCGGAAGACACGCGCAATCGAAGGCCAGCCGAGAATACCGATGGCGATAAAGACGTTCTGAAGACCACGGCCGATAACGGCGATCATGGCGACAACGAACAGCACGTACGGGAACGCCAGGAAGATATCCGCACAGCGCATGATGATCGTATCCCAGATGCCGCCGTAGAAACCGGCCAGGGCGCCCATGACCAGACCGATCAACGTTGAGATCGCGGTGGCCATAATACCGACGGAAAGCGAAACACGTGCACCGTAGATAACGCGGACGAGAATGTCACGGCCAAGGGCGTCAGTGCCAAACGGATGCTCTGCACACGGAGCCAGCAGCGACGTCTCGGCCATGGTGGTCGAATCGGAAGCCGTCGGCGAACCGAGCCAAGGCTTAGCCCACAGATCGGCGGTCAGGGCAACCAAAACGACGATGATAATCCAGCAGACACCGATAACGGCGAGCTTGTTTTTACGAAGACGCTTAAAAGCGTCGCCCCACAGCGTGCGGGACTTGGCGGGAGCAGATGCGGCCTTGGTGGCGGTAGCCTGCTCCTGAGACTGAGAATCAGTTTCCTGCATGAGACGTACCTCCCTTAGGCCTTATCCGACGGACCGCCAAGGCGGATGCGCGGGTCGAGGAATGCATAGCTAATGTCGACGAGCAGGTTGATCACCATGACGACGACAACGATGAGCGTAACGCCGCCCATAACGATGGGCCAGTCACGCATGCTAATAGCGCGATAGACCTCATAGCCGATACCGGGCCAGTTAAAGACCGTCTCGGTCAGGATGGCGCCCGAAAGCATGCTGCCAAAGTCGACACCAATGTAGGTAACGACGGGGATGAGTGCATTCTTAAGCGCATGCTTGATGATGATCGCGCGATTGGAGAGACCCTTGGCCTTGGCCGTGCGGATGTAATCCTGGTTCATGACGTCAAGCAACTGCGAGCGCATGATGCGGGCAGCATAAGCGGTCGAAACCGAAGCCAGCGTAATGGTCGGAAGCACATAGTGCATCCAATCCTGATACTGAGAGCTGGCACCGCCGGCACCCGAGATCGGCATGGAGAATGCACCGCCTGTGGCGTCCTTGAGGATGACGCCAAAGAACAGCTGCAGCAACATACCGAGCCAGAAGGCCGGGACGGCAACGAGGATCGAGGTGGTGAGCGTTACCAAAATATCCCAGAAGGAATAACGCTTTACCGCCGAAATGATACCCGCACCGATACCCATGATTGCCTCGAGCACGATGGCGCACGCGGCAAGTTTGACCGTATACGGATACTTCTGGGCAAAGATTTCCGTAACCGGCAGCTTGCGCTGATACGAATTGCCCAGATCGCCATGAAGCAGGCCGTTCATGTAATACAAGTAACGGTCCACGAGCGACGTTTGAACGGGGTCGCCGTTCTCGTCAAGGATCGCGTTGCCGTCCTCGTCCGACTGGACCAGGTGATAGCGGACGCGAAGCTGAAGCTCCACCTCGGGGGACAGAGCCTTGTCTCCACCGATCAGCTTGATCGGATCTCCCGGCACGATATTCTGGAGGGCGAACAGAATCAGCGTAACGCCCAAAAACACCGGGATGAACTGAAGCACACGTTTAACGATGTACTTACCCATACCACTCCCCTATCTAGGGATTAACCTAAATGGGATGCCGATCGCCAGACCGGCATCCCAAAATTACCATCAGCCAGTTTACCCCAGGTTAGGGAGAACTGTATGTTTCCCATGAGGTCTACGTAAATACTTGACCCTCACGGAAGCTGCAAACTCTTAGGCGAGCTCAGCGGTACCCAGCTCGGCATGCTTCTGCGGATCGACATAGAGGTGCTTGATGCGATCGGAGCCGACGATGGTGTGCGTGTAGAACATAATCGGGATGACCGGGCAGTCGGCAGCGACCATTGCGTCGGCCTCCTGCATCTTAGCGACGCGCTCCTCGTCGTCAACAATAGTACGAGCCTCGTCGACCTTGGCGTCGAACTCGGGGTTGTTGTAACCGGAGCGGTTGTCGCCACCGAGGGAGTCGGAGTGGAACAGCGGATACAGGAAGTTGTCCATGATCGGGTAGTCGGCAATCCAACCCAGACGACCGAACTGATAGTTAAAGTTCTGATACTGCTCGAGCAGGGCAGACCACTCAGGGGTATCGGAGACGGCGGTAACGCCAACCTTGGCGAGGTCGCCGATGATGGACTCCATTATCTCCTTGTGACCGCCGTCCTGGTTGTAGGAAAGGGTCACGCTAATGCCACGATCCCCGTTAGCGCCAGCAGGAGCAACCTTGTCGAGGTACTCGTTGGCCTTGTCGACATCGTAGGCGCAGAACTCCCATGCGCCCTCCTTGTAGCCATCGATGCCCGGAGGAACAATGCCGTCGGCAGGGGTACGGGTACCCTTGAAGATGGTCTTGCAGATGGCCTCACGGTTAATGGCCAGGGAGATGCCCCTACGCAGGTCGGCGTTGTTGAACGGCTCGGCCGTGGTGTTGCAGGTCAGATAGTACGTGGAAGGCTCGGCGCCGAGCAGCATGCGCTCGCCGTCACCCATGGTGTAGCCGTCCTTGGACACGCCGCGATCCTTCTTGGCGGCATCGATCTGAGCGACGGGAACGTCGCAGACATCGAGGTTACCGGCCTGGAACTCCTTGTAAGCGGTCTCCATGTCCTTGATGACCTGGAAGTGGATGCCATCGATCTTGGCCTTGTCGCCATAGTAATCGTCGAACTTCTTGACGTTGATCTCCTGGCCATCCTCCCACTTGCCGTCCATCATGAACGGGCCGTTACCGACCGGGGCAAGATAGAAGCTCTTGACATCGGACTCGGCGCACTCGGGAACCGGGGCCAGAGCCGGATGAGAGGCGACGAAGGGGAAGTCAGCGTAAGCGGAAGACAGCTTGACGACGAGGGTCTCATCGTCGGGGCACGTAACACCGCTGAGCTCGGTAGCGTTACCGGCAAGCAGGTCGTCATAACCCTCGACCATGGAAAGGTGATAGGAGACCTCGGAAGGACCGTACTCGGTAGCGATGGCCGACTTGGTGTTGACCAGACGCTCCCAACCGAGCTTGAAGGACTTGGAGGTAACGTCGTCACCGTTGTGGAACTTGGCCTTCTTGATCTTGAAGGTAAACTCGGTGGCGTCGTCGTTGGACTCAAAGGACTCGCAAGCCAGCGGAACGATCTCGCCCTTCTCGGCGTCGTAAGAGGTCAGAGCGTCAAAGAGCTGGTACTCGACCTGAGTGCCCTGGTCCTCCTGGACATTGTAGGGGTCGATGCAGACCGGGTTGTTGATGTAGAAGTTCAGCGTCGAACCGGACTCAGAACCGGAAGCGTCGCCACCCTTCTTGCCACATGCGGCAAGAAAAGCCATGGAGCTCGCAGCAAGGGTGCCGCCAACAAAGGCGCGACGACCCATAACGGGCTGGTGGAACATAGAATCAGCCATGCCATCCTCCTTATGAGATAGGACAAAGAAATGTTCAGTCGGACACATGTCGAAACAATCCGATCCGAACCATCAAAACGCCGCCCGCTGCTATGGCTGGTTATGCACAACGGACCAACGTTTTGCAATACAGTAGCGCATTTTATACACAATTTGGGGCTAATTCCGGTTAACGGTCGAGAATTTCTTTAGTTGGGCGAAGTATGTGGGGATATTTTGACTCTGTTACAAATATGTAAACAAAAAGGGTCCCGCACTTACGGGACCCTTTTTGAATATTTATGCGGCTCGTGCTTAGTAGCCGACGATGCCCTGCGGGAAGAAGAACATGCACAGCACGACGCACACGGCAAACACGACAGCCATGATGACGGTCAGGCGGTCGAGGTTCTGCTCCATGACGCCCGTGGCAGAGCTGGAGTTATACAGCGAGCTAGCGATCATATCCGAAACGCCGGTGCCCTTACCGGAATGCATCAGGACGAGAATCGTCAGCGCCACGGCAGAGACAGCCCAAACGACAAACAGAAGAATCTGGAACGGACCCATAGATAAGCTCCTTAATAGAACAGTTTAAACTCCAGTACTGTACCACAATCCCCCGCTCTCCCCTACCTGCCACTCAAGGACGGGGTGGAAATGGCAGAAATACCAAAAAGGGGGTTGTCCGGTTGTGGACAACCCCCTTACTAGAAAACGGTATTTGTTTTCTATTAGGCCTCGGTGGCGAGCACGCGGCCCGTCATCTCGGCGGAAGGCTCAATACCAGCCATGGTGAGCATGGTCGGAGCGATATCGGAAAGACGGCCGTCCTCGATACCGGTGAGCTTGGCCTTCTCATCAACGATGATGAACGGCACACGGTTGGTGGTGTGAGCCGTGAACGGATGCTTGGAACCGTCGGAAGCAACGTCAAACATGTGGTCGGCGTTGCCGTGGTCGGCGGTGAT
>DAWDVX010000016.1:0-34601 GCA_052346145.1 Collinsella sp. | reverse complement strand
TGATCAGCGCAAAGCCGCCCTTGGCGAGAATCGCCGGGACAACCTTGGACAGGGCATCGTCAACAGCCTCGACGGCCTTAACGGCGGCGTCGAAGACACCGGTGTGACCAACCATGTCGCAGTTCGCGAAGTTCACGATGTAGAAATCAGCGCGATCCTCGTTGATGGCGGCGACAAGCTTCTCGGTAACCTCGGGAGCGCTCATCTCGGGCTGCAGATCATAGGTAGCGACCTTGGGGGAAGCGACGAGCACGCGCTCCTCGCCCTCCTTGGGCTCCTCGATGCCGCCGTTGAGGAAGAACGTCACGTGGGCGTACTTCTCGGTCTCGGCGGTGTGCAGCTGCTTCAGGCCGTTGGCGGCGATAACGTCGGCCAGGACGTTCTCGGGGAACGTCTTGGGGAAGGCGACCTCGACGTCAAACGTCGGATCGTACTCGGTCATCGTCACAAAGTGCGAAAGCTTGATCTGCTCGCGCTCAAAGCCGTCGAACTCCTTGTCCGTGAACACGCGGGTCATCTGACGAGCGCGGTCGGGACGGAAGTTGAAGAAGATGGCCGCGTCGCCCTCGTGGATGCCCTCGTTGTGGGCAGCGAAGGGCTCGACGAACTCGTCGCCGCGCGGATCCTTCTCGTAGTAGGCCTTGATACCGGCAACAGGGTCGACATCGGCATCGGACGCGTTGACCATGACGTCGTAGGCACGCTGGATGCGCTCCCAACGGTTGTCGCGGTCCATGGCCCAATAGCGGCCCGAGACGGTGGCGACGCGAGCGTCGCAACCGGTCTCCTCGGAGATCTTAGCCAGGAAGGCGCAGAACTCACTCATGTAGCCAGCGCCGGACTGCGGGTCAACGTCGCGGCCATCCATGAAGGCGTGGACGCGAACGGTCTTGACACCGTGCTCGGCAGCCATCTTGACCAGAGCCTCGACGTGGTTCATGTGAGAATGAACACCGCCAGGGCTCATAAGGCCCATGAGGTGAAGAGTCTTGCCGTCAGCCTTGACGTCGTCCATAGCCTTGACGAAGACCTCGTTCTTGGCGATGGAGCCGTCCTTGATGGCGTTGTTGATGCGCGAAAGCTCCTGGAACACGATGCGGCCGGCACCGATGTTGAGGTGACCCACCTCAGAGTTACCCATCTGGCCATCGGGAAGACCCACGTCCTCGCCCGAAGCACCGAGCGTGGTGTGAGGATACTTCTCGTACAGGCTATCAAGGAAGGGCGTCTTGGCAGCGGCGACGGCGTTCTCACCATCGGCCGGGGCCAGGCCGCAGCCGTCCATGATGATCAGGAGTGCGGGAAGATGACGCTGTGCCATATGTCCTACTCGCCTGCCTTGACGACCATAGAGGCAAAATCGGCAGCCTTGAGCGAAGCGCCGCCCACGAGGGCCCCGTCAACGTCGGGCTTGGCGACGAGCTCGGCGATGTTGCCGGGCTTGGCGGAACCGCCGTAGAGAACGCGGATGCCGTTGGCGAGCTCCTCGCCGAACATCTCCTTGAGGGTCTCACGGATAGCGCCGCAGACCTCCTGAGCGTCCTCGGCGGTAGCGGTCTTGCCGGTGCCGATGGCCCAGATGGGCTCGTAGGCGACGACGACCTGCTTGGGGCAGGTGATCTCAAGACCAGCAAGGCCAGCCTTGACCTGGTTCACGACGTGCTCGACATAGGTGCCGGCCTCGCGGACCTCGAGGGACTCGCCGCAGCAGAAGACGGGAACAAGACCGGCGGCAACGAGAGCCTTGGCCTTCTTGTTCTGATCCTCGTCGGTCTCGTGGAAGTAGTCGCGACGCTCGGAGTGACCGATGATGCAGTAGGTGCAGCCAGCGGACTTGAGCATGTCGCAAGAGGACTCACCGGTGAAGGCACCCTTGGCCTCCCAGTACACGTTCTGTGCACCGAGGGCGATGGGGGCAGCCTGAATGCGGTCATGAACCGTGGTGATGTCAATGGTCGGAGGGCAGACGAGCACCTCGACGCCAGCCGGAACCTCGGGCAGAGCCTGGGCCAGCTCGTCGGCGAGCTTGGCGGCCTCGGCGACGTCGTTGTTCATCTTCCAGTTACCAGCGATAAGAAGGGTGCGATTAGGCATCGAGAAGCGCCTCCACTCCGGGCAGGGCCTTACCCTCGACGAGCTCCATGGAAGCGCCACCGCCGGTGGAGATCCAGCTCATCTTGTCGGCCAGGTTGAACTTGTTGACAGCTGCGACGGAATCGCCACCACCGATGATCGAGGTGCAATCAGCCTCAGCAACAGCCTCGGCGATAGCCTGGGTGCCATGAGCGAAGTTGTCGAACTCGAAGACGCCCATGGGGCCGTTCCAGAACACGGTCTTGGCACCCTTGACGGCCTCGGCGTAAAGCTCCTCGGTCTTGGGGCCGATGTCCATACCCTCACGATCGTCGGGGATAGCGTCGGAAGCGACAACCTCGGGGACAGCGTCCTCGCCAAAGTGATCGGCAACGCGGTTGTCGATGGGGAGCAGGATCTTGACGCCCTTCTCCTCGGCCTTCTTGAGCATCTCACCGGCGCGCTCGACCCAGTCCTCTTCCTTGAGGGACTGACCGACGGTCAGGCCCTGAGCCAGGAAGAAGGTGTAGGCCATACCGCCACCGATGATCAGGGTGTCAGCGGAGTCGATGAGGTGATCGAGAACGCCGATCTTGGAGGAAACCTTGGAACCGCCGACGATAGCGACGAAGGGACGCTCGGGCTCGGCGAAGATGCCAGTCAGCGTGTCGACCTCCTTCTCAAGCAGGAAGCCGGCGACGGCAGGCAGGTAATCGGCGGGGCCCACAACGGAACCCTGGGCGCGGTGAGCGGTGCCGAAGGCGTCGAGGACGAAAACGTCGCCATAGGAAGCGAGGATCTTGGCGATCTCGGGATCGTTCTTCTTCTCACGCTTGTCGAAACGGACGTTCTCGAGAACGAGGACCTTACCCGGCTCGACAGCGGCGACAGCCTCAGCGGCCTTCTCGCCATACGTGTCGGCAACAAAAGCAACGTCAAGGCCAGAGAGCTCAGCGAGCTTCTTGGCGACAGGCTCGAGGGAGAGCTCGGGCTGGAAGCCAGTGCCCTCGGGACGACCGAGGTGGCTCATGAGGATGACGCGGGCGTTGTGCTCAACGAGATAGTTGATAGTGGGCAGGGCTGCCTTGATGCGGGTGGTGTCGCCAACGACGCCATCCTTGATAGGCACGTTGAAGTCAACGCGGACGAGAACGCGCTTGCCGTCGACATCGATGTCGCGGACGGTCTTCTTGGTAAAGGCCATGTTTGCTTCTACCTTTCGTACGTGTCTGCCTCCCATTACGGCAGACGATTTCTTATAAAAAGGGCGCGACCTTAGGGTGTAAGCCCTATAAGGCCGCGCCCTTTTTTAGACGCTCAACGAGCTATTCGCTAAAAGCTAAATTAAGCAACGAACTTCTCGAAGTACTTGATGGTGCGGACCATCTGAGAGGTGTAGGAGTTCTCGTTGTCGTACCAAGAGGTGACCTGAACGAGGGTCTGGCCGTTGCCGAGGTCAGAGCACATGGTCTGAGTGGCGTCGAAGATGGAGCCATGGGTCTCGCCGATGATGTCGGTGGAGACGATGTCGTCCTCGTTGTAACCGAAGGTCTCGGAGATGGTGGCAGCGTAAGCCTTCATAGCGGCGTTGACCTCGTCGACGGTGACCTTCTTGTCAACGACAGCGTAGAGGTTGGTGATGGAACCGGTCGGCGTCGGGACGCGCTGGGCGGCACCGATGAGCTTGCCGTTGAGCTCGGGGAGAACCAGGCCGATAGCCTTGGCAGCACCGGTGGTGTTGGGGACGATGTTAACGGCGCAGGCGCGGCTACGACGCTTGTTGCCCTTGCGCTGCGGGCCGTCGAGCGGCATCTGGTCGCCAGTCCAGGCGTGAATGGTGGTCATGATGCCGGACACGATGGGAGCGAAGTCGTTCAGACCCTTGGCCATCGGGGCGAGGCAGTTGGTGGTGCAGGAAGCAGCGGAGATGATGTTGTCCTCAGCGGTCAGCGTCTCATGGTTGACGTTGTACACGATGGTGGGCAGATCGCTGCCGGCCGGAGCGGAGATGACGACCTTCTTGGCGCCAGCGTTGATGTGGGCCTGAGCCTTAGCCTTGCTGGTGTAGAAGCCGGTGCACTCGAGAACGACGTCGACGTCGAGGTCGCCCCAAGGCAGGTTGTTGGCGTCGGCCTCCTTGTAGATCTTGATCTCCTTGCCGTCAACGGTGATGGAATCCTCGCCAGCAACGACCTCGTGATCGCGAGCATAGTTGCCCTGCGTGGAGTCGTACTTCAGCAGGTAAGCGAGCATATCGGGAGAGGTGAGGTCGTTGATAGCGACGATCTCGGAGCCCTCATGACCGAACATCTGACGGAAGGCCAGACGACCGATGCGACCGAAGCCGTTAATAGCAACCTTTACTGCCATTGTGTCTCCTTTCGTAAGGCCCCCGCAAGCTACAGCGCCCGCCGTTGAGGCCCACAAACTAACCACTCGCCTAATATACCTTTTTTTTGACTTGAATTTCACGAGAATGCTCGAAATTGAAAATCAAATTTGCGTTAAAACGCTTTAAAGCATAAAACAGCAGTTCAACCGCCATAAAAGCTATTTCGTTAACCTACCTGCTTCCTTCAATGAGCTTTTCAAGGCGCAAAACACGGTGATACAAGGCCGACTTCGACAAAGGAGGGTCAGCCATTTCCCCCAAATCTCGCAGCGAGAGATCGGGGTAGCGCTCGCGTAAGTCACAAAAGACTGCCAGGGCGTCCGGCAGCGTTTCGCGCAAACCGCGCCGATCAAGCTCATCAATGAGCGCAAGCTGATGTTGGGCGGCACCGGCACTCCTGGTCTGGTTGGCAAGCTCTGCGTTCACGCGACGATTCACGTCGTTCTTCACCAGCTTAACCGCACGGGCCTCTTCAATCTCGGCAACGCTGCGCTTGGCGCCAATCAGCTGTAGCAGACGTTTAATCTCCTCGGCACTCTTGATGTACACGGCATACGAGCCGCGACGCGCATTGACGCGGGCGTGAACTCCAATCTGCTCCAGAAGATCGCAAAGTCCCTTTGCATACTCCTCGCCCTGAACCGCGATCTCCAAATGAAAATCGCCACGCGGGTCGGCAACAAATCCTCCGGCAATCAGCGCACCGCGAATATAGGCGAGTCTGCAGCAAGGACGGGCGACGATGTGGCGCGGCACACCTGCGACGAGCCCTCCCCTACGGTCGAGAATGCCCAACAGCACCAGAGCCTTATCCAAGTCGGGCTGATCGGGCAAGGTGATGAGATAGTTTCGCACCTTGTGCAGGACCGACTTACGAACCGTGAATTCGGTCTTGAGCTTAAGGATGCGATGCGTCAGCGCAATCATCGTGCGCGCCACAGCACCCGTCTCGGTCGCGACCGTCAAGCGGTACCGTCCCGAGCCCGCCAACGAAAGCGTGCCGCTCACACGCGTTAGCGCAGCAAGCGTCGACAAGTCGCAGTATTCACATTCGGGTTCGCAGCGCGCAAGCTCGTCGCGCACCTCAGCGGTAAACGACATGCAGACCTATGCCTTCGTGTTGGCACGCGACAGGTCGCGGTGGGAGATGCTCACATGATACTGAGCACCCTCCAGGTAGCGAGCCGTGGCCTCGGCAATGGCGACGCTACGGTGCTGCCCGCCCGTGCAGCCGATGGCAATGGAAAGCTGCGGCTTACCCTCTGCGATATAACCTGGCATGACCGTATCGAGCAGCTGGGTCCAGGCCTTCCAGAACTCCTGGGTCTTGGGGTGGTCCAAGACAAAATCGGAGACCTTCTTATCGAGGCCGGTCATGGTACGCATCTCTGGATCGTAAAAAGGATTGGGTAAGAAGCGAACATCAATCATGATGTCCGCCTCGACGGGCATGCCATGCTTAAAACCAAACGAGAACACGTGGACATCCATAAGTTGCTGGTCGGACAGCTCGGAAAAAGCCATGCGCAGCTTGTTGCGCAAAGCAGAAGTGCGCAAGCGACTCGTGTCGATAATCATATCGGCTCGATCGCGAACGCCCTGCAGCTGCAGACGTTCACGCTGAATAGCGTCGGCTGTGGTCTCCCCCGGCTTTGCAATGGGATGGCGGCGACGGTTTTCGCTATACCGGCGAATCAGCACCTCGTCAGACGCCTCGAGAAACACGATGTCACAGCTCATCTCACGCTCTTCCAGTGCGGCAACAGCATCGAGCAGTTCATCGAACAAGCCCTGGCTACGAAGATCGCAGGTGACGGCAAGGTGCCTGCCCACGCCCGTATTGATGCCAACGAGCTCTGCAAGCTGGGCAATCAGGCGCGGGGGCAGGTTATCGATACAAAAATAGCCCATGTCCTCAAACACATGCATGGCTTGCGTTCGGCCCGAGCCGGACATTCCGGTGATGATAACGATATCGGGGATACGCTCCGAGCGCTCCGCCGCATCCATGGCATCTCCCTTTTGCATGTGTGCCTCCTAAAATAAGCGCGAGACCCGGCCAGCGGATCCCGCGCGATCAATTGCCTTTATTGAGTATACCGCCCCAAGCGGATACGAGGCCCGTCTTACGCCTCAAGCGCAGCCTTGAACCAACTTGTAATACTCGTGGGGTGCGTAATAGCGGTGCCGACGACAACGGCCCACGCGCCGGCGTCGATTGCAGCGCGAGCCTCTTCGGGCGTATGTACGCGACCCTCGCAAATGATGGGAAGGCCGGGGAATTCCTCGGTCGCCTGACGCAGGAGCGGCAGGTCGGGGCCATCGGCCATAGTGCAGTCGATGGCTGCGACACCGTGAGAGAGCGTGGTGGACACCAGATCGAAGCCCATATCGACCGCGCGACGAATATCCTCGATAGTGGCGCAGTCCGCCATCAGAAGTACGCCCTCCTCGTGCAGCGGACGGAAAGTGTCCTCGAGCGACTTGCCATCGGGGCGCGGACGATCGGTGGCGTCAATCGCCACGATGTCGGCACCGGCAGCAACGCAGGCGCGAGCGTGACGCAGCGTCGGCGTGATGTAAACGCCCTCGTGTCCATCCTTCCACAGACCGATAACAGGAACCTCACAGCGACCCTTAATGGCGGCAATGTCGGCAAGACCTTGGCAGCGAATGGCGGCGGCGCCGCCGAGTTCGCAAGCACGAGACATTTGAGCCATAGTCTCGGGCGTACGAAGCGGCTCGCCCATATACGCCTGAACGCTCACGACGAGCTTACCCTTCAGGGACTGGATCAAAGGATCAACGGTCATGTTCGACTCAACCTTTCTCAAAACAGCCTTCTGAGACACCGCACCTTGACGTTCAAACCGTCGCTCGCGTACCGAAGTACGCTTCGCTCCTCTTTCACGTCAATCTGCGGCACCTCAGAAGGCGCACTTGGTAGTTATATTTACTTCAACGACGCAAGAAGGTGTTCGGCGGCACCGATAAGCGGCGCATCGCCCTCCAGAGAGCCGATGAGAATCGGCGTGTCCTGAAGCGGGTCGAGCGCCTGGCTGGCATAGCCCTCGTGCACCGAATCCTTCCACGTCTGTGAACGCCAATCGGGACCTTGGTGAATCACGCCGCCCGAAAGCACGATGACCTCAGGGTCCAGGATGTTAGCAAGCGAGCCCAAGCTGGCACCCAGCGCAAAGCCAGCGTCATGGATGACCTCGGTCGCCTTTGCGTCGCCTGCGCGGCACAGGTCGTTCACGTCGCGACCGACCGAAGGACGGCTGGGGTCGACGCGGCCAAAGCGCTCATCGTACATGCGCCCGATCGAAGTTCCGGAAGCAACCGACTCAAGATGGCCGGAACGCCCGCAGGCGCAGGGAATGCCAGCGGCAGCCGAGCACTCGATGTGGCCCATATGGCCGGCAGCACCACGGAAGCCCTGCATCACGCGGCCGTTCTCGACATATGCGCCGCCGATACCCGTTCCGATGCCCAGGCACAAGACGGAGAACTTGCCCTTGCCGACGCCCCAGTGGGCCTCGCCCAGAGCATGAGCCTGCACGTCGCCCACAACGGCAACGGGAAGACCAAGGTCCTCGCGCAGACGCGGCCCCAACTGAACGCCGGACCAGCCGGGCATGATCTCATTGGCATACGCGATGGCGCCCGTCTTGGGATCGACGACGCCTGCGGCACCAATACCGACACCGAGGACCTCGACATCGGGATTCGCCTCGAGAGCGGCCTTGATGGACGCCTCGATACGCTGGAAGACGGACTCGCCGCCCTCTTGGGCCTCGGTGGGAACCTCAGCCTCAAATACGGGATGGGGCACACTACCGTCAGCCGGATACTCCATAATGGCAGTCGCAATTTTGGTGCCGCCGATATCGACGGAGCAAACGTACTTGTTCTCCATGTCGCTCTCCTTAGGAGATAAAAACAACTACAGGAAATGCGCCGTCAGGCTAGCCGTCACAGCGCGGTAAAGGTTTTCCAGGTGCCCGAGATCGCCGAGAAACCGTGTGGCCATCGACCTAATGGGTCATGGTCACACGGTTGAACGGCGAGGTCGGGTGCCTGGGAAAGCTTTAAAGGAGACCGTTGTCCTGGAGGACCTTGCGAATCGCCTCGACGTTCTCGCCGGTCATGGCCTTCACCGGGCGCGGCATGGTCGGGCTGTCGAAGATACCCATGAGATTCATAGCGGTCTTGAAGGCGCCGACGCCACCGGCATAGCCCTGAACGCCCGAGGTGACATCCCAGATGTGCGAAATCTCATTGAGGCGATCCTGCTCGGCCTTGACGGTAGCCCAGTCACCAGCCTGAGCGGCCTTCCACTGACGCACGTAGCCCTCGGGCTCAACGTTAGCGAGACCCGGGACGGAACCGTCGGCGCCACCGAGGTAAGCGCCGTCGACAACGACCTCGTGACCGGTGAGGACGCTCATCGGATGGCCGTTCTTCTCGTTCTCCTGAACGAGATAGCGGAACGAGATGTCATCGCCCGAGGAATCCTTGACGCCAGCCAGGACGCCCTCGGCGCCGAGCTTGGCAAGGAGCTTCCAGGGGAGCTTGGTGTGGACACACACGGGGATGTCGTAGGCGAAGATGGGCAGGTCGAGTTCCTCATGCAGGATGCGGAAGTGCTCCTCGACCTCGGTCATGCCCTGCAGGGCATAGAACGGGCAGGTGGCGACGAGAGCATCGGCGCCCAGCTCCTGAGCGACCTTACCGTGCTCGATCATGCGCTCGGTCTCGGTGTCGATGATGCCGACAAGAACGGGAACGCGGTGGTCGACGATACGGACGGCCTCGGCGATGATCTGACGGCGACGCTCGTCGGTGGAGAAGACGACCTCGCCCGAGGAGCCCAGGAAGAACAAGCCATCGACGCCGGCATCGATCATGCGGTTGATGCTGCGCTCAAAGGAGGCAACGTCGAGCTGGTGATCTTCGGTATCGGGAACAACGACGGGAGGGATAACGCCGGTGAATTTCTGAGTTGCCACAAGAATCTCCTTAGTTGTCTGGCGGGCAGCCCTATGCCGCCCACTCTTGTTGGCAGTGTCCAGGCCGCCTAGGCCAAAGAACACGGGTAGAACGTTTGGTTAAAGAAGTCGACGACTTCGTTTTCGAACGCATTGATGCGCTCGTGAGCGTATTTGGCATAGACGATATGCCTCCGGTCACACTCAAGACCGTTGAATACGGCAAACTGGCCCTTGGGGTCGCTCGCGGCATCCATGAGCGATGTGCCCATGAGCACCGATCCGCGCACCCGAGACGACAGCGCCTCAAGGCCACCGGGAATTGGATTGGCAACCGCCGTGCAGGCGAGGCCCCGCTCGTCCAGAGCAGAAACCGCCAGCGCGACTCCGCCGCCAAGGCCCTCGCCCCATGCAAAGATGCGGTCGGGGTCCATGCCATCAAGATTGCGCGCCACCTTCGCCAACGCGCAACCCCAACGGACGCGCTCGACAAAAGCGGACGAAGAAATCCCCCGCTGCAGGTCGTCCGCACCAGCAACATCGTCATCCAGCGCGAGGACGGCATACCCCATGGCGGCAAATCTCGTCATGTGATGCCAGCCGCGCACAGGCCGATCGATGTCGTGGAACATCAGGCACAGCGGCACGCGCTCAGATACTCGGGCACGACCGACAGGCTCGATCAAACGAGCGTGAATCGCATCGTCACCGAGCTCAAAGGAGACCTCCGAGTAACGGGCGCAGGGGTTAACAAAGTCAATCGCCGTAATGGCCAGGCCTTGAATCTCAAGATTCGAAGCGCATGTCTCTAAATCAGAAACATCTGCTTGGACATCACCGCGCCAGTCCCGATATTCTGCGAGCCTTGACGAAACCGTTCCAGGAATTCCCACGAGCCCGGGGACAATCAGCTCGTCAACATTGCTCTCGCACTTAGACATGAGCCTCCCCTCCCTTGCAGAAAAACGGAATGATCAAATCGTCAAAATCCTGAATCTCCTCGTGGCCAAAGCCTTCAAAGAACTCATGACGCTTTTCGCAGGTCAGGTTGTTATAGACCGCAAACTGCGTCGCTGGCGGACAGACGATATCGGCTGTGCCAGTGCCAAACAGCACGGGGCATTTGACCATAGGGGCAAAGTTCTTGGAATCGAAGTACGCCAGCTTGGCATAGGCTTCGTCAATACGAGTCGAGTCCTCATCAAACCAGCGAGACCAATAGCGCAGGCCTTCGTAGGCAATGTCGTCGGCATCCAAATCCCAGACCAGGCGGAAATCCGACAGGAAGGGATAGAGGATGGCGGCACGATTGATAAGCTCGCTATTAAGCGCACAGGTCGCAATACCCAAACCGCCGCCCTGCGACGCGCCGTTCACAAACACACGGGCAAGATCGATGCCCTCGAGCTCACGAACAATACGGCACAGGATTCGAATATCTTGGTGTAAGCGGACATAGTAGAGGTTGGCCGGGTCGCCGTCGATGCCGGCGACGATATGCCCGGCAACCGTTGTGCCCTCAAATCCACCAATGTCCTCGGAGGGACCTCCTTGGCCGGGGCAGTCGAGGGCGATGAGTGCCATGCCCATGCCCACAAACGACGCCTGCTCAAACCAGCTGCGGCTTGCACCCGGATACCCATGAAACTGAAGCACCAATGGCACGGGCTCGTCCGAGACGGGTTTAAGGTACTTGGCATGCAGGCGAGCGCCACACATGCCGGTATACCAGAGGTCGAAAAGCTGGCAGGTCGCGGCATCGGTGACCGATGCCGTCTCCATCGCATAGTCAAGCCCGACGGCGTCGGCCTCGGCCATGCGATCCTTCCAAAAGAGATCGAAATCTGATGGACGGGGCATGGCGCCTCGATATTCACCAAATTGATGTTGTAGCTCCTGAGCACTTGGCATGGCTCGTGAACCCAACCTTTCGAAATCGCAACGGAGGTGCGCCCGGCAAGGGAACCGGGCGCACGGGAGGGAAAGCGAGGTTACTCGCCGAGCTTGGGATGCAGCAGCGACGGCGCAGCGCCGAGCAGCATCTTGGTGTAGGGGTCCTGGGGGTGCTGGAAGACCTGCTTGGCCTCGCCCTGCTCGACGATCTTGCCGCCATTCATAACGATGATGTCGTCAGAGATATAGCGGACCGTCTGGATGTCATGGCTGATGAACACCATGGCCAGGCCGAGCTCCTTCTTAAGGTCGGTGAGCAGGTTCAGAATCTGCGCGCGAACCGAAACGTCCAGAGCCGAGGTGGGCTCGTCGGCGATGATGGCATCGGGGTTCAGCGACAGGGCACGGGCAATTGCGACGCGCTGACGCTGGCCGCCCGAAAGCTGGCCGGGAAGAACCTCGGCAGCGGAGCTGGGCAGACCGGTGAGCTCCAAGAGTTCCTTGACGCGCTTCTCCTGCTCGGCCTCGGTACCCAGGTTGTGGACGCGCATGGGGTCGAGCAGCTGCTCGCGAACGACCATGCGGGGGTTGAGCGCCGTGGCCGGGTTCTGGAACACGACCGAGATGACGCGACCCATGTGGCGACGGTCCTCGGCGGTACGTTTGGTAACGTCCTTGCCCTTAAAGTAGACCTTGCCGCTCGTGGGGGCCTGCAGGCCGCACATGACGTTAGCGGTGGTGGACTTACCGCAACCGGACTCGCCGACGATGCCGATCGTCTGACCGGGCATGAGCTTAATCGTTACACCCTGGACGGCGTGAACCAGGTTGGGGTGCAGAATCGAGCCGGTACGGGTCCTAAAGGTGACGTGGACGTCATCAAGGAAGATGATCGGCTCGACGCCGTTGACTGCGGTATCGCTCATCTACATCACCTCCGCGTGAGGGGTCAAACCATTTGCCTTGAGCACCTCGTCGGGGAGCTCGGAATAGAAGTGCTCGGTGCCGGGCACGCGCTTGAAGACCGGACGGGTATCCAGGCCAATACGCGGATGGCTCGAGCGGGGTGCGAAGCGATCGCCCTTGGGGAAATCGCGCGGGCTGGGAACGGCGCCGGGGACCTGGTGCAGACGGCCCGAGCCGCTCTCGATGGACAGAACGGAGCCCAGAAGACCGCGGGTGTACTCGTGGATCGGGTTGGTGAGCAGCTCCTTGGTGGGTGCCTGCTCGATAACCTGGCCAGCGTACATAACCGTGATGTTATGGGCAACCTCGGCGACCAGAGCCAGGTCATGCGAAACAAAGATCATGGCAAAGCCGAGCTTGGCCTGAAGATCGTTGAGCAGCTTGATGACCTGCTTCTGGACGGTAACGTCCAGAGCGGTCGTGGGCTCGTCGCAGATGACCAGCTTGGGGTCGCGGGTAAGGGCCATAGCGATCAGGACACGCTGACGCTGGCCGCCGGAAAGCTCGTGCGGATAGCTCTCGAGCGTGCGCTTGGGATCGAGGCCGACGAGCTCCAGGAGCTCCTCGGCGCTGCGGGTTCCGCCGCGCTTGGTGAGCTGCTTCATCTGGGCAGAGATGAGCATGGAGGGGTTGAGCGAGGACAGGGCGTCCTGATAGACCATAGCGATATCGGTACCGCGCAGGCCGAACCATTCCTTCTTGCTCATCTTGAGCAGGTCACGGCCCTCCCAGAGAACCTCGCCGGAAAGATGCTCGTCATCGTCGGTCAGGCCCATGATGGCCAGCGTGGTGATGGACTTACCGCAACCGGACTCGCCCACCAGGCCCATGGTCTGACCAGGACGGACGTCAAAGTTGACATGGTCGACAACGTTGATATCACCGTGATGCTCAAACTGAATGCAGAAGTCACGGACCGAGAGAATCGGCTCAACGGACTCGTCGGGCACGTGGCGATCGTCACGCTTGAGCTCGACATCGCGCAGGGCGCCAAGGCGAGCGGAGAGGGACTGGGCCTGCTCCTTGTAGGCGCGAACGGGGTCGGAGACCAGCAGATCGGCCTCGCGACGCTTGGAGGAATCGGTAGGATCCAGGGCGGCGGAGGGAGCAGCGGCCATGGCGTCGGTAATGCCCTCGGAGAGGATGTTGAGCGCCAGGCAGGTGATCATGATGGCCAGGCCCGGGAACAGCGCCTGCCACCAACGACCGGCGAGCACGCCGCCGCGGGCGTCGGCGAGGATGTTGCCCCAGGTAGCGGTGGGCTCCTGGATACCAGCGCCGATGAAGGTCAGCGAGGCCTCGAAGATGATGGCGTCGGCGACCAGGGTAACGGTGAAGACCATGATCGGGGCGATGCAGTTACGCAGAACATGCTTGATCAAAATCCACGGAGCCTTGGCGCCGGAAACGATGACCGCGCGGACATAGTCCTCGCCGTACTCGGACACGATATTGGCGCGCACGATACGGGCAATCTGCGGAGTGTACATAAAGCCGATGGCGAAGATGATCGACGGCACGGAGTTGCCCAGGATGGAGACGAAGACGGCCGCGAGGGCGATGCCCGGGATGGACATGATGATGTCCAAGATACGCATGATCGTCTCGGAGACGGCCTTGCGCGAAACCGCTGCAAGGGCGCCCACGACCGAGCCGCAGACCAGAGCCATGGCAGTGGCGCCAAAGCCGATAATCAGCGAGTAACGACCACCGTAGAGCATACGCGACAGAATGTCGCGACCCTTATCGTCGGTACCGAAGATAAATCCGTTGCCGGGAGCCTGGCGAGCCGTAAAGATCTCGACCGGGCTATAGGGGGCAAGAAGGGGCGCCAGAATCGCAGTCAGGGCGACCAGCACCAGCACGACGGCTGCAATCTTAGAAGACAGCGTCATCTTCTTCCAGCCACCGAGCTTAAGCCCCTTGGAGGCAGCCTTCTCGAGCTGCTCGGTTTGCTTCTCTCGAATCTTTACCATAATCTACACCGTCCTGATGCGCGGGTTGATGAGCAGGTAGAGCATGTCAACCACGATGTTGATGATGATGAAGGCAAGAGCAACGACGATGACGACGCCCTGAACCAGGTTCGCCTCGTTGCCCTGAACGCCCTGCAGAATCGCGGTGCCCATGCCGGGGAGGTTGAAGATAACCTCGATGACGACGGCGCCGCCCATGAGGTAACCGATCTTAAGACCGAGGGTGGTGACCGGGGTGATCAGCGCATTGCGAAGAACGTTGATGCCGACGACGACCTTCTCGGGAACGCCGGCGCCGCGAGCCATACGGACATAATCCTTGTCGAGCTCCTCGACCATGGCGGTACGCACGATACGAGTCATCTGGCCCGTCAGCGGAAATGCCAAGGCGATAGCGGGCATGATCATACGTCCCAGATAGCCAACCGGATTCGTGGTGAAGTGAGGCAGAGCACCCGATGCCGGGAGCACCTTAAGGTAGGAAGAGAACAGCAGGATCAACAGAACGGCAAGCCAGAACGACGGGGTTGCCAAGCCGGCGATGGAAAAGACGCGGATCACTTGGTCCGGCCATTTGTCGCGATACAGTGCCGCGATGACGCCGAGCAAAAACGAAACGACCGCACCGATAGCAAGACCGATAAAGGTCAGCTGCATCGTGACGGGCAGGGCCGTGGAGATGCGCTTGGCAACGGAGTTGCGAGCAGCACCATAGGTGCCCATGTCGCCATGGATCAGATCGCCCATATAGCGCACGTAGCGCACGGGCCAGGGGTCGTCCAGACCATACTTCTCATGGTACTCGGCAACCGCCTCGGGCGAGGCACCGTCACCCAACGCCGTGTAGGCGGGGTCGGTCTTGGAGAACGACATAAGGAAGAACACCAGGACGGTGACGCCCAATGCCATGATCGGCAGCGCCACAAGACGCCTTCCAATCAAACGTAGCAAGTTGTTCACGTTCTCTCCCCTTTCTTTTGTCGGTAGGACCAACTGGTATATGAGTACGGATACTCATTACAAGACCCGAGCGACATCGTTGCCGCCCGGGTCTTTGTTTCAACTATGAGGATACGGTCCCAACGACCGACATCCTGCATACAGACTCAAGCGAGTCTTACGCCTTGACGGTCGCAACGCCCCTGAAGGACATGCTCGTCGTGCCGATGCCCTTGAAGCCATCGAGGGCCTCGCCGTTGGGTGCAGTGGACGGATCGTCCCAGGAAGCGGAGACGGTCTTGACGTGGACAACGGGGTACAGAACGGCGTTGTCGGCAATGATGTCGAAGCACTCGTTCCACTTCTTCTGCTGCTCGTCGCCCTCGGCGGCAAGAGCCTCGTCCATGAGGCCGTGGAGCTTCTGCCACTCAGCGGACTCCTTCCACGGGCAACGGGTCTGCATCCAGACGTTGTCGCCGTACCACCAGTTGAGCAGCAGGTCGGGGTCGGCGCCGAAGCAGGAAGGATCGCCAGGGGCAAGGAGGATATCGTAGGCCTCGCCGCCGTCGATGGCAGCGTAAGTGGCCGGCGAGGTATCGGTCTGGATGGTCACATCGAAGCCGAGAGCGTCGAGGTCGTTCTTGACCTGGGCGGCCATGCCCTTAATCTGCTCGTTGTCGGTGGTGCGCAGGGTGATGGCACCCGGGGTGATGCCAGACTCCTCGATGAGCTTCTTAGCCTTCTTGGCGTCGGTCTTGTACACCGTGGAAGCCTCATGATAGTTGGTGAAGCTCTTGGGCAGGTAGCAGCTGGCAGCGGTGGCAAGGCCGGCGAAGGTGTTGCTGACCATCTTCTCGGTGTCGAGCGCATACATGACAGCCTGACGGACCTTGACGTTGTTCCAAGGCTCCTTGGCGACGTTGAACATGATGAAGCGGGTGCCGAAACCCTGAACGTTGTCAATCTTGCCGCCGGCGCTCTCGAGCTGGTCGACGGCGTCAGCGGTCACGCGCTCCATAACGAGCGTGGAGCCCTCCTGCTGAGCGGTAACGCGAGCAGTGGGGTCGGTCAGGATGCTGTACTGGATCTTCTTATCCTCGGCAGCATACTCACCGTTGTACTCGGGGTTGGGAACCAGGGTGATCTCGGTATCGGAGATAGAGTCGTACATCCAGGGGCCGGAGCCGATCGGCTGCTTGGCGCGATCCTCCTCGGTCTGGGTGGCCGGGGTAACGCGGACGATGGCCAGACGATCCTTGAGCAGGGAGAAGTTGGGGACCTTGGTCTTGACCGTCACGGTGCTGGCGTCCTTGGCCTCGATGGACTCGAAGGGCTGGAAGAACGGAGCATAGGTAGCGGAAGCGGCGCAAGCGGTGTAGGAGGCAACGACATCGTCAGCGGTGACCTCGGTGCCATCGGAGAACTTGGCGCCCTTGCGGATGGTGACCTCGAAAGTGGTGTCGTCCACAGACTTGGGATCGTCGGTGGCGAGCTCGTTGAAGGTGCTGTAGTCGTGGTAATCGATGCCGTAGAGGCCCTCGACGACGTGCCAGTTAGCACCCAGGCCCACAGCGGAGCCGGTGCTGGCGGGATCGAAGCTGGACGGAGCGTAAGCGGAACCAGCGGTGATCACGCCGCCGCCACGGTTGGCGGAATCGGTGGAGCCGGAAGCGGAACCCTCGTCGCTAGAGCTGCCACCGCAGCCAGTGAGACCAAGGCCGGCGACAGCAGCGACGCTGCCGGTGAGGCCGAGGAACGAACGCCTGGACATACCCTTGTTGATGATGGCCATGTCTTCTCCTATCAATAGAGAATCTTACTCGGGAGCACCTAGACTTGCCCCCGCGCAACTTGCGGACGATATATACCTTACCTACCGACGAACCCAACTGAGGTGCCGCGCTCGGCGACCGATACATACATACGCTTGAACGGTATTTACTACCGTTCACCGAATTCATTGACAAATGATTCGCCAGACAGTATGTATCGACGAGGTGAGATATCAGTCTTCGTCAACCCGCAGGATAGCAGGGTTGTTCACCATGACTAGTCAAACGTTTTAGCGTTAATAAAACCCGAAACCAGCATGCAATCATGGCGAAATAAATGGTTGAAAATCACGCAATCATGTATATCAGTAGTTTAGGCTCGTGTTTAGCTATCGGAATGGCCAGCCGCCGCCTCGGCGCGCTCGGCATTCCACGCAACGAGCGCCTCGTGGACCGCCTTGGCAACATCGGCAGGTATGCCGCGAACTTCCGCGATCTCTTGCTCGCTCGCCGCGCGCAAACGCTTCATCGAACCAAAATGGCGCATAAGGGCACGTTTTCTGGTGGGTCCCACGCCTGGAACGTCATCGAGTACCGAAACTGTCATGGCTTTATCGCGCAACTCACGATGGAATGTGATTGCAAAACGGTGCGATTCATCGCGCACCTGTTTAATTAGATAGAGCGAAGCAGACCCGGTCGGCAGCACGACGGGAGTCTCGTCCCAAGGCACAAAAACTTCCTCATCGGCCTTTGCCAAGCCACAAACTGGTATATCGAGCCCAAGAGCCTCAAGTTGCTTGATCGCAGCGGTCAATTGCGGCTTACCGCCATCGACAACGAGCAAATCGGGGCGCGAGCCAAAACGCTCGTCGGCCATGCGCTCGGGAGCATAGCGTCGTCCCAAAACCTCGGACATCGACACGAAGTCGTTTGCCTCGTCCAATTCGGCCTGAATTTTAAAACGACGGTACTGGCTCTTGTCGGCGCGTCCGTTGGTAAACACCACCATCGAGGCGACCGTAAAGGTGCCATGCAGTGTAGAGATATCGAAGCACTCGATACGCAACGGCGGCGATGGCAGCGCCAACGCACTTTCGAGCTCCAGGAGCGCTTGATTGGTGCGGTCGTCAGCGTACCCCGTTCGCATCATGTAGCGCATGAGGGCATGGCGCGCATTTTTGGATGCCATATCGAGCAGACGGTACTTTTCGCCACGCTGCGGCCTATGGAGATGGCAGGAACGCTCACGCTTGCCCGCAAGCCACTCCCCCAGCGCCTCCGCATCCTCAAGCTCGACGGAAAGGTTGACCTCAGCTGGAATATCAGCCGTCTCGTCGTAATAGCGCTTAAGAAAGCCCGACTGGAGCTCTTCCTCGTCAACATCAAGACCCTTGTCGAGAATGAACTCGCAGGTGCGAACTGTTCGGCCCTCGCGAACGACGAAGACGCAAGCGGCGGAGATGGTCTCCTCGCGATAGAACCCGATGACATCGATATCGACACTGGAGGGAAAAACGACTTGCTGACGATCGTCCAGACCCCTGATGACCTCCAAACGACGTTTGACGCGTGCCGCGCGCTCAAAGTCGAGCGCCTCGGCGGCATCCGTCATCTCGGAGGTCAGCTCATCGACGACATCCTTGCGATGGCCCGACAAAAAGCGCTCGACACGCTTGACGTTCTTGGCATAGTCTGCCGGGGAAATCGCGCCGACACACGCACCCGGGCCGCGCCCGACATGGTAGTCAAAGCAGGGACGCCCGTTTTGTGCGCAAATCATATTGACGATGTCTTCCTCGCCCTTGTGGGACTCGATGGTACGGCGACAACGACGCCACTCCGCACAGGATGCAGAGCAGATGGGGATAACCTTGCGCAGCGTATCTATCGTCTCACGTGCCGCACGGCTATCGGTATAGGGTCCAAAATAGCGCGTTCCCGGCTTATGACGCTCACGCGTGTATTTGATCGCGGGATACAGGTCGCCCTTTGTAATGGCGATAAAGGGGTAGCTCTTGTCATCCTTGAGGTCGACGTTAAAGTACGGATGGTACTGGCCGATCAGGTTGCGCTCGAGTACAAGCGCCTCATGCTCGGTTTCGACAACGATGTAGTCAAAGCTCGCCACCAGCTGCATCATCAGCGGGATCTTTTGACGCTCATCCTGCAGTGTCACGTATTGACGCATGCGGGCGCGCAGGTTTTTCGCCTTGCCCACGTAGATGACATCGCCCTTGGCATCCTTCCAAAGGTAGCATCCGGGCTGTGTGGGAACGCGCGAAACCTGCTCGGCAAGCGTTGGTATGTTGTCGTGACCGGCCACGCGCACCTACTTGCGACGAAGCAGCGCCGAGACCTCGGGCATCTTAAGGACGACGGCAAGGCCAAAGGTAACAACAAGCGAGGCGACACCCGCAACGCAAACGTAGCCAAGAGTAATCAGAATCGAGCCGCCAAGTGCCCCGACAAAGTGTTCAAGCGCCCACATGACGCCGGCGCCTGCGGCAGCACCTAGGCCACCGAGCAAAAGGCCAAAGAAACCGCCATGTAGGATAGATTTGACCTGAAGGCCACGCAGGCGACGACGCAGCCACCACAGCGAACAGCCGACCAAGATCACGTAGTCGACGACATACGAAAGCGCGATTGCCGGCATACCGAAGCCCAGCACAACGCCAAACAGCAGAACCGAGCCGGCCTGGCCGATGGCGGAATACAGGCAATAGCGGCTATAGGGCTTCATGTCGAGCAAGGCAGAGAAGCTCTTCTGCATCAACACGACCACGCCGTAGAGCGGCAGCGAGAGCGCCAGGTAGACAAGGTACTCGGACACCAGAGCCACGCCGGATTCATCGAACTTGCCAGCACAGTAGATCATATTGAGCGGACGTGCGAAGACAATCAGGTACAGTGCGAACGGAATCAGGAAGAACAGCATCTGGGCGACGCCACGCGAAATGCCCGTGCGAACGCTGTCGTAATCCTTCTCCTGTGCGTCATGAGAGAGCTCGGTATAGAGCGCCGTCGAAAGCGAGGCGGCAATCAGCGCGTAGGGCAGCGTGTACCACAGGCGCGCATAGGCGATGACGGAAGGACCCGTCTCGGGCTGGACCACCAGCGCGGCAGCGTTGGTGATAGAAGTCGAGACAAACATGCACACCGTGGCGAGCAGCGTCGGGATACCGAGCGCAATCGTCTGGCGCAGCGCGGGGTCCTTAAAGTCGATATGGATATGGGGATGCACGCCGTGCTTGCCAAGCGCGGGAATCTGACATGCCATCTGAACAAAGACACCGAGGGTCGTACCGGCCGCAATCAAGATGATGCCGGCACGTTCGCCAAACTGTGCGGACACGGGCGCAAAACCCATAAAGCTCGCAATGACGATCACATTGTTGAGGACCGGGGCAAACGTCGACCAGAAGTAGTCGCGGTGTGCGTTGAGAACGCCCGAGAACACCGAGCCCAAACCATAAAACAGAATCTGGATGGCAAAGAAACGGAACATGAACGCAGCGGTATCCATGCTGCCACCGTCACCCGAAAGGAACGATTGCGTCCAGATAAAGCCCGGGGCGAACACGGTCCCCAGCAACGAAATGCCACCCAGCACTAAAAGCAGAATGCCGAGCAGGTTGCCCACGTACTCGTTCGAGGCCTCGCGACCCTGCTCACGCCTCACGCCCATGTACACGGGCAAAAACGCCGTCACGAGCATGCCGCCCATCACGAGTTCGTAGAGCATATTGGGCAGGTTGTTGGCGACCTGATAGGAGGACGAGAGCAGCGACATGCCGATAGCGGCCGCCATTGCCCACGTGCGGATAAAACCGGTGACGCGAGACACGATAGTCAGGATGGTCATAAGCCCGGCAGAACGACCAACCGTGGAGTAGTCCGACGAGCCCATGTCGTCAGTGTCATCTCGCGACGAAGAAGCTTCGGATGAGGGTGTCTGAGGCGCAGATTCTTTTGCAAAATGAGCTCCGCGCTTCAATTCTTCCTGCGGCATCGCTCAGTCCTCTCTCGTAATCGCGGCAACCGTCGCCCCGCAAAATGCAATTAAATCATCGGGTGCAAGCTCGAGCTGATAACCACGCTTGCCTCCCGAAATAAAAATGGTATCCCAAAGGACGCATGTCTCATCAATGAGCGTCCGGTAGCGTTTTTTCATACCGACCGGGCTGCAGCCGCCGCGAACGTAGCCAGTCGCCGCAAGCAAATCCTTCACATGCATCATGGCCAAGGACTTCTCCCCCGCGGCACGCGCGGCGGACTTTAGATCGAGCTCGTCGGCAACAGGGATGCAGCACACGACATAGTCGTTGGACGGTGTCACGCAGACCAAAGTCTTAAATCCTTGACCGGGCTCCTCGCCAAGCTGCTCCGAAATCGCGACCCCCAGGCCCACCGACTCATCACCATCGTCTTCGTACGTATGTAGAACATAGGAAATGCCGGCGCTTTCCAGTTCGCGCATCGCATTGGTTTTTGGCGTCTTTACAGCCTTTGCCATGACATATCCTTTCCCTCGCATTCGGACGTAAAGATTAAGTATATGTCCAATTCGGCTGCATACGTCACTTCGACACAGCAAGCGCCATCGAATCACAAGGAGTCGATGGCGCCCATAAACTGAATCGCCTATTTATTGAGCATCAAGTTGAGCCTGACGCTCCCGGTCACGCCTGAGCAACGGCGCCAAAAACTTGCCCGTATAACTCTGCGGACAGTCCGCAACCTGCTCCGGTGTGCCCGAAACCACAACGGTTCCGCCGCCGTTACCGCCCTCGGGACCCATGTCGATCAGACGATCGGCAACCTTGATGACATCAAGGTTGTGCTCAATCACCAGCACCGTGTTGCCCGCATCGACCAAGCGATGCAGCACATCGAGCAGCTGGCGGACGTCCTCGAAATGAAGGCCGGTCGTCGGCTCGTCCAAAATATAGAACGTCTTGCCCGTCTGGCGTCGATGAAGCTCCTTGGCGAGCTTCACACGCTGCGCCTCGCCGCCCGAGAGCGTCGTGGCGGGCTGGCCCAGGCTCACGTAGCCCAAGCCTACATCGTACAGCGTTTGGAGCTTGCGCTTAATCTGCGGGATATTCCCAAAGAAGGCCAGCGCCTCGGTGACACTCATTTCGAGCACGTCCGAGATGGTCTTGCCACGGTAGGTGACCTCGAGTGTCTCGCGGTTGTAGCGTTTACCGCCGCAAACTTCGCAGGGAACGTAGATATCGGGAAGGAAGTGCATCTCGATCTTGATCTGCCCGTCGCCCTTGCACGCCTCACAGCGCCCGCCACTCACATTAAAGGAGAAACGACCCGGCGAGTAGCCGCGCGCCTTCGACTCCGGCGTACTCGCAAACAGCGCGCGAAGATCATCCCACAGGCCGATATAGGTAGCAGGGTTGGAACGCGGCGTGCGGCCAATCGGCGACTGGTCGATATCGATAACCTTATCGATACACTCGATGCCCTCGATTTTCTTATACGGACCCACAGGGCGCGTCGAACGGTGAATGACATTCGTAAGGGCAGGCGCAATGGTGTCGGTAACCAGGGAGCTCTTGCCCGATCCCGACACGCCGGTAACAACCGTAAGCGTACCAAACTCGATTTTGGCGGTAACGTTTTTGAGGTTGTTGGCTCGAGCGCCCGTAATTTTAAGGCAGCCGCGACCGGGCTTGCGCCGTTCATCAGGCACCCGGATCATTCGTTTGCCGGTCAGATAAGCGCCCGTCATCGACTCAGGACACGCCATGATATCGGCAGGCGTTCCCGCCGCGACTACGTGTCCGCCGTTGACGCCGGCGCCGGGCCCCATGTCGATCACGTAATCGGCGGCACGAATTGTATCCTCGTCGTGTTCGACGACGATAACGGTATTGCCGATATCGCGCAGGCGCTCGAGCGTCTTGATCAAGCGCTCGTTGTCACGCTGATGAAGACCGATCGAGGGCTCGTCCAGAATATAGAGCACGCCCATGAGACCCGCGCCGATCTGCGTTGCCAGACGAATACGCTGCGCCTCGCCACCGGAAAGCGTCGCCGAGGCACGATCGAGCGTCAGATAGTCGAGTCCAACATCGACCAGAAAACGCAAGCGCTCCAGGATTTCCTTGACGATACGGCCGCCGATAAACTGTTGGCGCTCGGTGAGCTCCAGGCCCTCAAAAAACTCGAGCGATTCACGGCACGACAGGCAACAAACCTCGTAAATGGACTTGCCGCCCACGGTGACGGCGAGCATCTCGGAGCGCAAACGAGCGCCGTGGCAGCTCGAGCACGGCTCCTCGCGAATGTACTTCTCCAGGCGCGCCTTGGTGTTCTCGTTCGTCGTCTCGGTATAGCGTTCGTACAGGATGTTGCGAACGCCCGAAAACTTGGTATCCCACTGGCTGCGACGTCCGTCGAGCTTTTGGTAGTCGACCGAGATCTTCGTATCGCCCAGGCCATCCAAAAATGCACGACGCACGCGAGGGGGCAAGTCCTCCCACGGCGTATCGGCGCTCACCTTAAAGTGTTTGCAGACCGCAGCAAAAATCTGCGGATAGTAGTTCGAATTGCCAAACAGGCTACCAAAGACTCCATCGGCAATGGACTTCGAGGGATCCTCAATCAGCGCCTCGGCATCAACGGTTTTCTTAAAGCCCAGGCCGTCGCACTCAGGACATGCGCCATAGGGAGCGTTGAACGAAAAATCACGCGGCTGAAGATCGTCAATGGAGTGACCATGCTCCGGGCACGCCAAGGCCAACGAATACTCCAGCAGCTCGCCCTCGGTCCCCTCGGGAGCATCACGATCGGGCAGCATGTACACGTTTACATTGCCGTGAGCCAGCGCGGTCGCTTGCTCAACAGACTCGGCGATACGGCCCAGAGAGTTCTCACGGATCACGATGCGATCGACTACGACCTCGATATCGTGCTTGAACTTCTTGTCCAGATCGATCGGATCGTCGAGCGAGCGCACTTCACCGTCGACACGCACGCGGCTAAAGCCCTCGGCGCGAAGGTCCTCAAACAGTTTGGTGTACTCGCCTTTTCGCCCGCGCACCACCGGTGCCAGCACAAACGCGCGGCGGCCCTCCCCCGCCGCCAAGACCTTGTCGGCAACCTGGTCGGTCGTCTGACGCTCAATGACGCGGCCGCATTCGGGACAGTGCGGGGTGCCCACACGGGCGAACAGCAGGCGCAGATAGTCATAAATCTCGGTTACGGTGCCAACCGTCGAGCGAGGGTTTTTAGACGTCGTCTTTTGGTCGATCGACACTGCCGGCGAAAGGCCGTCGATTGAATCCAGGTCGGGTTTGTCCATCTGACCCAAGAACTGGCGCGCATAGCTCGAAAGACTCTCGACGTATCGACGCTGGCCCTCGGCATAGATAGTGTCAAATGCCAGCGAGCTCTTGCCCGAGCCAGAAAGACCGGTAATGACCACGAGTTGGTCACGCGGAATGGAAACATCGATATCACGGAGGTTGTGCTCACGAGCGCCGCGAATAACGATAGAAGAATCAGACATGGAAGCTCCTTGCCTCCTATTGCATCGAATCATACTGTCGATGAGTTTAGCGCACTCGACGCGCACAGATGTTCGTAATACAAGATTCGCAGACCTTTAGCTTTGCGTATCGGGCGCCTTGTTTCTCGAAATGCCGTGGAAAGGTTACAGTAATCTAATACTGAACTTAATTTGCCGTAACAGAGGAACGTCCATGACCGAAGATATCCCCCTTGAAATCACTTCGAGCGACATGGCCAATCTGCCCATATTCATCGCCGTCCTTATCGTGGCCGCCGTCGTCGTGCGCGTGTATTTTTCAATCAAACACAATGAAAAGCCGCCCATTGCCCGCGTCTTTTGGTGCGCGACGCTCCTCATCCCGCTCGGCGTGGTAGCTGCATGGATTACGAATCAATTGCTCGTAAATGAGGACAGTTCCCTATGGCTCCTTTCTTATTCGGCGCTCGGTGCTGCCGCCGTCATACTTCTTGTCGAACCCTTGGTTTCGGGACTTATCGACCAAACCGATCTTGCGACGGGAACGGTTGCCTGTATTTGCCGTGACATCCTTGTCATCGCCGCTGTTTCAGCGCTCTCGTTCGTTTCACTCGAAATTGCCTGTAACGAAACGTTCTATCACATTCCCGCCAACTCATTCGGGTTTTCCGTCGGGCTGCTCGCGACGGTTCTGCTCTCCCTTTATTTGCTGGGACAGCGTCATGGAGGCGTCATGGCCCTCGTGCCCGTCGCCTGTTGCATCCTTGGCATTGCCGAGCACTTCGTCATAACGTTTAAAGGTGAGGCCATCCTGCCAAGCGATATCTTGGCCCTTGGCACCGCAATGGAAGTGAGCGAGGGATACGAGTTTACCTTTACCGCCGGAATCGTAACCTCTCTAGCCCTGCTGGAGATTTCCCTGGGGCTTCTTTCGCTTATCCGACCGAGAAAGCTCCGTACGCCCACCCATGTGTTCCCCGCAATCGCCGCTAACCTCTGCGCTTTTCTGCTAGTGACCGTTGTGGAGCTCTCGGGCTTTTCCAGCATCGACTTGGAGCAGGCGCTGGATTTTGGATTTGACCGTTGGCAGCCCATCATCACATATACGTCTCAGGGTTTTATCACTTCGTTCACCGAAATGGTCAACGAGTTGCCCATTGAGAAGCCCGAAGACTATACGCCCGATGAGGCGCAGAGCATCGAGCAGGAGCTCGCCGCCACCTACGACAGCACGTATGGCTCGAGCGAGCAGCGCGCGGCGGCCGTTGCCCAGTTCAATGAAATCAAGCCGACGATTGTTGCCGTCATGAACGAGAGTTTTAGCGACCTTTCGTGCTTTGAGCAGCTCCAGGCGGCCGGGTACACCGGCCCCGCATTCTACAACTCACTTCCCGACACACTTGTTCGCGGCACCATGCTCGCTTCGGTCGCCGGTGGCGGAACGGCGAACTCCGAATTCGAATTTTTGACCGGAGCGACAACGGCCTTTGTCGGATTAGGCAAAATCCCCTATCAGCTATATCAGTTGAATGGCGTCAACAGCCTGGCAAAGGACCTTAAGGAGCTTGGGTATACCGCTACCGCTATGCACCCGCAAAACCCCGTCAACTACCATCGAGATAAAATCTATCAGCAGCTGGGCTTTGGAGACTTTCTTTCAATCGGCGATTTCGAAGGTGCGCCCTGTTACCATGCCGGCGTATGCGACTACGCCACCTACGACAAGATACTCGACCTGCTTAGAACCGACGAAGCCCCGCAGTTCATCTTTGACGTCACGATGCAAAATCACGGCGGCTACGACTATGGCACCGTTCCCGCCGAGGAGCTGACAAACTATTGGGTCGAGGGAGCCAGCGAGGGCGCCAATAGCGCGCTCAACACCTATCTTACCTGCATCAACGCATCTGACCGGGACCTCGAGTACTTTATCAACGAGCTCCGCAATATCGGCAGACCGGTTGTCCTTGTCTTTTTTGGCGACCATCAGCCGAGCGCCGCAACGACCCTCAACGACGAGCTGTACCCTCAGGAAGATACGGCAAGCCACGCTTTCCGTATCTATCAGTCGACCTATTTCGTCTGGGCTAACTATGAAATCGCCGGCAATACCGAGCTCAACGTCTACGACACCGTCGGGGCAAACGAGATTGCAGCCATTACCCTTAATAAGATCGGCGCCCCGCTCACCGACTATCAAAAGGCTCTGCTTGCAACAAGGTCAGATGTGCCCACCATCAATGTCGCCGGCTACCTTGGTGCCGACGGGCTGCGCTACGACTTGGAATCTGAAGATAGCCCATACGCCTCGACGATCGACAAGCTGCAGCGCATGCAATACCTCGAGTTCGCCAGCAAAGTTCAGTAAGCCCGCCCATTCGTTTGGACCCATCGTATTGCAAGCACGCTCGGCCCAAATGCATCGCAAATGACTCCCGCTCGCAAACGAGGGTACAATGACGCTCGTGTCACACCACGGGGCCCCGGCCCCAACATATACAAAGGAGTCATACATGGGTTGCGAGCACGCACAGGCCGCCGGCGGACAAACGTCGCCGTCGCAATTTGAGGAGAACACGCTGTCCGAGGTCAAACGCGTCATCGCCGTGCTTTCCGGCAAGGGCGGTGTCGGCAAGTCGTTTGTCACCGGTGCCATCGCCACCGAGCTTGCCCGTCACGGCCACAAGGTCGGCGTCCTCGATGCCGACATCACCGGTCCCTCCATCCCCAAGATGTTCGGTATGAGCGGACGCCACGTCCATGCCCTCGGCAACCTTATGCTGCCCGAAATCTCCGAGCACGGCGTCAAGGTCATGAGCTCCAACCTTCTGCTCCAAAACGAGACCGACCCCGTCCTTTGGCGCGGTCCGGTCATCGCAGGCGCCATTAGGCAGTTCTGGAGCGAGACCTCGTGGGGCCCCATCGACTACCTGCTGGTCGACATGCCTCCGGGAACAGGCGATGTCGCGCTCACCGTCTTCCAGTCGCTGCCCGTCGACGGCATCGTCATCGTCACGAGCCCGCAGGATCTGGTCTCGATGATCGTCGCCAAGGCGGTCAACATGGCCGAGAAGATGAACGTCCCCATTCTGGGCATTGTCGAGAACATGAGCTATATTGAGTGTCCCGACTGCGGCAAGAAGATCGAGGTCTTTGGCAAGAGCAAGCTCCCCGAGGTCGCAGAGCGCTATAACCTCGACATCTTGGACCAGCTTCCCATTAATCCGGCACTCGCCGAGGCCTGCGATAAGGGCGAGGTCGAGACCGCGCTGCCCGATGGCATGTTGCCCAAGGCAGTCTCTGCCGTCGAGGCTATTACCCCGCACGAGACCGACGAGGCCTAAGTGAACACGAGCGCCTTCTATGACGTCCTGGTAATCGGCGGCGGGGCTTCAGGCCTCGCCGCCGCCATTACGGCCGCACGTGCTGGCAAAAGCGTCTGCATCGTTGAGCGCGATGCCGCCTGCGGCCTTAAGCTCCTTGCGACCGGTAACGGCCGCTGCAACCTCTCCAACGAATCGATTGGTTCTCAGCGGTATAACCACCCCGCATTCGTCGAATCCGTCATGGGCCCCCAACCCGAACAAGAGCTTATGGGTTTCTTCTCCTCGCTGGGCATCATGACAACCTCTGAGGAAGGCCGGCTGTACCCGCGCTCCCTTCGCGCAGAATCGGTGCGCGACGCGCTTCTCAACGTTTGCGACCGCCTAGGTATCACCTTAATCTGCGGAGCCAACGTTGCCTCGGCGCACAAAGCTTCCGAAGGCTGGGCACTCCAAATAGACCGTCCAGCGCGGGCGCTCAAGGCAAAAAAGCACGACGACCGAAAATCGGAGCTCCGCTCGCTTCGGAAAGCGCTCGCCGATGTCCCTCGCAAGAACGAGGCCCTGCAGGCACATGCCGTAATTATCGCTACGGGCGGCAACCCCACCGGTATCGCCGATACGTTTAGTCTCCCCCTCACTTCGCTGCGCCCCATCCTCTGCCCCGTATCGGCAACGGTCGTTGGCGATCGGGCAGCACTCAAGACGTTGGATGGTCTGCGCGTCCGCGCCCGCTTGACGCTCACCCGTAACCATAGTGAGCTCTGGCACGAAGACGGTGAAGTACTGTTTCGAACCTTCGGCATCTCGGGCGTCGCTGTCTTCAACCTCTCCCGTCGTATCCAGCGCGGCGATACGATCCTGCTCGACGTTTTCCCCGACCTCTCTAAAGACGAGCTGCTCGATATGCTCAACCGGCGCGTTAAGCTGCTCGGCGGCTTTTCGCCCCGCGATCCCCGTTGGCTCGACGGCATGCTCGCCCCGCAACTCTCCCGCGTCGTCTGTACAGCGTTCGAGCAGTGCCATCCAGGCTCCAACGATGTCATCCACCTGGTCTCGATCCTCAAGCACTTTAAGTTGCTCGTCGAGGGAACAGCCGAGGAGCGCTCGGCGCAGGTCACGCGTGGTGGCGTATCTGTCGAGAGCATCTCAACACCCAGTCTACGCGCGCGCAGCGTTGTCGACGCCCCGCTTTACGTCTGCGGCGAAGCGCTCGACATCGACGCCGATTGCGGAGGCTTTAACCTTGCGTGGGCCTGGCTCTCGGGCATTCGCGCTGCAAGCAGCCTGTAGCCGCGCAGTCTATAATCAAAAACGCATTCGGGCCGTCTGGGATACCGGACGGCCTCTTTCTTGCCTCTAAGGAGACCTCGATGATCGAAATCACCCAAGTCAACGCTTCGCTCGATGAAGCCGGCGATGAAAATGCCTGCCTCATTGTTGGCAAGCGAGTCGCCAAGCGCGTCCTACGTTGCAAGGACTCCGAGATCAAGTCCATCGAGCTCCACCGCAAGTCAATCGACGCCCGCAAAAAACGAGACGTCCATTTTATCCTGAGCTTTCGTGTTGAGCTGACCAGTCCCCACCTCGAGCGAGAAGCGGCCGACAGCGTTTCCGAGCGTGACCGCTCGCGCGTACGCGCGATAGAAGACGATGGGTCTTCATTCCCCTCCCCCGTTTCCGGCGCACCCAAAGAGCGCCCCGTCGTCGTCGGTGCCGGATGCGCCGGCCTTTTCGCCGCACTCACCCTTGCCGAAGCGGGTCTGAAGCCCTTGCTCATCGAGCGCGGCGACCCGGCATTTCGCCGCTCGCATGCGATCGACCTCTTTCTAAAGGAGCGCATCCTCGACCCCGAGAGCAATATCCAGTTTGGCCTGGGCGGCGCGGGGACCTTCTCGGACGGCAAGCTCAATACGGGAACCAAAAATCCCGCCCATCGCCTTATCCTCGAAACCTTCGTCGAGGCGGGTGCGCCCCGCGATATTCTGTGGGATGCCAAGCCGCACATTGGCTCCGACATCCTTCCCACGGTTGTCACCGCTATATCCCAGCGCATCGAGCAGCTCGGAGGTGTCGTCCGTTATCGAACAAAGCTCGTCGACATTCGCATCGACGCGTCTGGCGCCATCACCGGTATTGATGTCCAATCGTCCCAAGACGCCGCTTACGAGCCAATCGAGACAAAGCACCTCATCCTCGCCTGCGGGCATTCTGCTCGCGATATTTTTGAGCTCCTTAAGGACCACAACGTGGCCCTCGCACAAAAGACCTTTGCCATGGGCGTTCGCATCGAGCATCCGCAACGCGACATCGACCGAGCCCAATATGGAGCCTCGGCGGGACATCCTGCCCTCGGAGCAGCCCCCTACAAGCTCGTCGCCCATCTTCCCAACGGCCGCAGCGTGTTCTCGTTTTGCATGTGCCCCGGCGGGCAGGTTGTCGCCGCCTCTTCCGAGCAGGGCCACCTGTGCGTCAACGGCGCCAGCCTCAATGCCCGCGACGGATGCAACGCAAACGCCGCCCTGCTCGTTAACGTCACGCCTGAGGACCTTCCCAACGATGACCCGCTCGCCGGCATCGAGCTCCAGCGTGCCTGCGAGGCGGCCGCCTATCGCCTGGGCGGTTCCAACTGGAACGCACCGGCACAACTCGTCGGAGATTTCCTCGCAGGACGCGCCAGCAAGGCGCCCGGAAAGGTAAAGCCCACCTATCCGCTCGGTGTGACCTGGACGGCAATTGACGAAGCCCTGCCGCAGCATATCGTCGAGTCGCTCCGCCTGGGACTTCCCCTACTCGGAAAAAAGCTACGAGGCTACGACCGCCCCGATGCCGTTCTTACCGGCGTGGAGACTCGTTCGAGCTCACCGGTCACTGTCACCCGAGACCGAACGTGCCATGCCGTGTCGACCCCGGGCCTCTACCCTTGTGGTGAGGGAGCTGGATATGCCGGCGGCATCATGAGTGCTGCCACCGACGGCATCCGTTGTGCCGAAGCCCTGATCGCAGACCTCTAACGCACGAATTCCAGCGCGCAAAAGACACAGGCCCCGAGCTCCACAGGGAACTCGGGGCCTGTTCGCTATTTCTTAAACCGTGCACCCTGGCGTTTTCTGCCCGATGCGAACGTGGAACCCTTGCGGGCCTGCGAACGTAAGCGCTCGATCGTCTCGTCCTCAGACGCGCCCTCGAGCATCGCCCGAATCTGAACGACGGCATCGCGCAGGCGCGCCGCCTCCTCAAAGTCCATGGCGGCAGAAGCGTTGCGCATATCCTCTTCCATGGTTTCGACGATCCGCACAAGCTCGTCATGCGGCAGTTCTTCCAACTGCTCCGCAAGTGTCTGCTCGGGCGCCACCGTTTCCGGCACGCCGCCCTCGCCCGACTCATCGGGCGTATAGAATGCGCCATGGCCAAGAGAGTCGCCCTTCGAGCGTCCCTTGGAGCCCACAGTTTTTTCGGCCTCGGCAATAAAACTTGAGATGTCGTTGATGGCCTTGCGCACTGTCTTGGGCACAATGCCATGTTCTTCGTTATATGCCATCTGAATCTCGCGACGGCGCTGCGTCTCCTCGATGGCCTCTTTCATCGAATCGGTCACAACGTCTGCATACATGATGACTTCGCCATCGGCGTTACGGGCCGCACGGCCAATCGTCTGAATCAGCGAACGGCGGTTGCGCAAGAAGCCTTCCTTATCGGCATCGAGAATTGCCACCAGTGAGACCTCGGGAAGATCCAAGCCCTCGCGGAGCAGGTTGATGCCAACGAGAACATCGATCTTGCCCTCGCGCAGCGTTCGCAGGATCTCGACACGGTCCATTGTCGCCGTATCAGAGTGCATGTAATTGACCTTAATGCCCGCATCAAGTAGATGGTCGGTCAGGTCCTCGGCCATGCGTTTGGTCAACGTGGTCACCAGCACGCGCTCCTTGCGGGCAACGCGCTCGCGAATCTCGTCCTCAAGATCGTCAATCTGACCGCGAACTGGACGCACGTCAATCTTGGGGTCGAGCAGGCCGGTCGGACGAATAATCTGCTCCACGTCGTTTTGGCTCACCCGCAGCTCGTAGTCGCCCGGCGTGGCCGAAACATAGATAAACTGGGGGATCCTTGCCTCAAACTCATCGAAACGAAGCGGGCGGTTATCGAGCGCCGAGGGCAGGCGAAAACCGTGTTCCACCAGCGTCACCTTACGCGAGCGGTCACCTTCGTGCATGCCGCGAATCTGCGGCACCGTCACATGGCTCTCATCGATGATGCAGAGCATATCCTTGGGAAAGTAATCGATTAGGGTAAACGGCGGCTCACCCGGCTTGCGACCGTCCAGATGACGCGAGTAGTTCTCGATGCCGTTGCAAAAGCCCATCGTCTCGAGCATCTCAAGATCATAATCGGTACGCTGCTGCAGACGCTGCGCCTCGAGCAACTTGTCGGTCGCCTTGAGCTCCGCCACGCGCTTCTCGCATTCTTCGCTGATCGATTTCAGAGCCGCCTTGACCTTCGGCTTCTCGGTCACGTAGTGCGATGCCGGCCATACGGGAATGGCCTCGTACTCACGAAGCATCTCACCGGTGACCTCATCGATCTCGGCAATCAGCTCGACCTCGTCGCCAAAGAACTCAAACCGCAACGGATGCTCGGCATAAGGCGGATACACGTCAACAACATCGCCGCGCACGCGGAACGTGCCACGTGCCAGGTCATAGTCATTGCGATCATATTGAATGTCGATAAGTGCATGGATAAAGTCATCGCGCTCGAGCGGCACCTTCTTGTCGACGTTTGGAGCCAGACCCGCATAGTCCTCAGGAGAGCCAATGCCATAGATACACGAGACCGATGCGACAACGATCACATCACGTCGAGAGAGCAGTGACGCGGTCGCCTGATGGCGCAGCATCTCGACCTCTTCGTTAATCGAGGAGTCTTTCTCGATATATGTATCGCTTTGCGGCACATACGCCTCGGGCTGATAGTAGTCGTAGTACGAGACGAAGTAGACCACAGCGTTGTTGGGAAAGAACTCTTTGAGCTCGCTCGCAAGCTGAGCAGCGAGCGTTTTATTGGGGGCCATGACCAGCGTCGGCTTTCCCAGGGCCTCAATAGTCTTTGCCATCGTGAAGGTCTTGCCCGAACCAGTCACGCCCAGCAAAACCTGATAGCGGTCTCCGTCCCTCACGCCCCGCACAAGTGACTCAATGGCCTTAGGCTGGGAACCAGCGGGCTCGTATGGAGACACGACCTTAAACGGCACATCAGCGCCCTCAACGCCAAAGCGCTTAAGTTCACCACCAACGCGTTCTACTTCAAATTCCGCCATGGATACTCCTAACTCGTACATCTGCAGTATACGCAGGCGGTGGGCTTAGTCCTATACGAACCGATCGGGATAGAGAGTCTTATATCGAACCCAGGCATTATTGACGCGAATCAGATAAGCCTGAGTTTCAGGGAAGGTAATCGCATTATGGAGTGACGTGTTCTGCTGCGCCCATCCGTCGACATTGCCCATACCGGCGTTATAGGCGGCGATGGCACTATCCGTCGACCCGTTGAAATAGGCGAGAAGATACGAGAGGTATGCGCAGCCAAACTCGATATTCGTAGCCGGATCGTTAAGATTGTCGACCGAATACTCCCCTCCGTCGACAAGGCCCTTGGCGATCATGTCCTGGGCAGTCTCGGGCATCAGCTGCATCAATCCCTGAGCACCCTGATTCGACTCGGCCTCGGGATCCCAATTCGATTCCGACTTAATGACAGCGCACACCAGATACGGATCCAGATTATGCGAAATACTGGATTGCTTTACATACGCCTCGTAGTCAATCGGATACAGCGGCTTAAAGAAAGCGGCAGGAGCACACGAGTAGACGAGCGAAATAAGGCCGAAGACGAACACAACGGCAAGTGGCGCCACGCGATACCACGTAAAGAAACGTGCCTTAGGCATCGGCCTCCTCCTTATCCGGAGTATCTATAAACCCGTGGCATGCAAGCCATGAGTCAAGCTGCTCAAAGAGCGAATTATCGGCTGCCGAATTATCAATCACCGTTGTAGCGAGATTGCACAGCGCAGACTCATCGGGCTGGCAAGCAGAACGGGCATCGAAATCAGATGGCTCCATGCCACGTTGAATAGCGCGCTCGCGACGAACTGACAAAGGGGCGCTAATGACCAGAATTTCATCAGCCAAGCCAAATGCATCCTCAAAACCAGTCGGAGCTGAAACCTCGACCACCGCAAAGGGATAACGGGGAGATGAAACCGTACAACAAACCGGATCGAGAATCCTAAGCGAAAGCTGTTCAATCAGAACGGGATGCACGATGCCATTGAGCCGTGCGACCGAATCAGGAGAAGCGAAAGCTCGAGAAGCGAGGATACTGCGGCGAATGCCGCCTTCCTCATCCAAAATGTCCCAACCGAATTCATCCGCGAGAGCATTGACGATATCAGAGCCCGGCACATACAGCGATTTTGCAAGCTCATCCAGATCGATAAGCATAGCGCCACGAGATTCGAAATAGCGGCAGGCAGTCGACTTACCCGAAGCAATATTGCCCAAGACAAATACGGTAAACATCAAGCCCTCCCTAACGCCAATGCGAGTAATTATCGCTCAAATAAACTAGATGGACTCAAAAAACAGCCAAACAGTAAGAGCGCATACGGGGAAGCTAGGTCCCAAAGCACAACATGTATATAAGGCAAAAAGGGGGAGGCCGCGAGGCCTCCCCCTTCTAAGTTCAAGCGTACGGCTCG
>DAWDVX010000015.1:30789-47336 GCA_052346145.1 Collinsella sp. | reverse complement strand
TCTACCAAAGCAAAATCCACCACAAAGGTGCCTGGCCCCTTTGTGGTGGATATGACGTTTGCCAAGATAAAACCTGCCAAAATAAACCTGTCCCCTTTTGACAGGCTTTAGGCCAGATAATCTTGAATCAGGTCGCAGATGGCTCGGGCGTCGTTGATGTTGATGGCTCGGGTCGCAAAGCCGGCGTCGAAGGCCTGACGCGCCAGGGCCTCGTTGCAGGCAAGGGCCAGCGTGTGACCGTCGACCAGGTCGAGCGAGCTCTTGCCGCGCAGACGGTCAACACCCGAGCGCGCGACCACAATATTGTCGAAGCCCTCGGCCTTGTAGCCCTCGATGATCACCACGTCGACATCGTTGTAACGCGACAGCAGCTCGCGCGCGGGCATCTCGTCCTCCTCGCGCGTATCGGCGTACTCCGCCCAGCGCGTGGCGCAGATGAGCCCCACGTGCTTGGATCCGGCCTGGTGATGGCGCCAGGTATCCTTAGCGGGCACATCAATGTCAAAGCCATGATGCCCATGATGCTTGAGCGAACCCACGCGCAGGCCGCGGCGGGTGAGCTCGGCGATGACCTTCTCGACAAGTGTGGTCTTGCCCGAGTTTTGGTAGCCGATAAACGCGATCGCGGGGACGGCCGGTGCCGGAGCTGCGGGCGCGACAGCGACGGGTACGCTCGCGGGCGCGGCACCGTCAGCGGCCACGGCCTCAACGGCAGCGGCCTGACGCTCGGCGCGGTCCCACACGCCCGAGCGGCCGCCTTCCTTGTGCAGCAGGCGAACGTCGACGATCTCCATGCCGCGATCGACCGCCTTGCACATGTCGTAGATCGTTAGGCACGCGGCACTCGCACCGGTCAGGGCCTCCATCTCAATACCCGTCTTGCCCGTCACGCCGGCCGTAACCAGCACGTGAAAACCGACCTGCCCGTCCGCGCGCGCCGGCGCCCAGCCCTCGGGCACGTCCTCGGCCGGCGTCCCCGCCGCAGCGATGGGCGCAATGTCGCACTTGCTCTTGGTAATGAGCAACGGATGGCACATGGGAATGATGTCGCTCGTGCGTTTGATGGCCATGATGCCCGCCACGCGCGCGCAGGCAAGCACGTCGCCCTTTTTGGCGCGGTCCTGCAGCACCATGGCCTGCGTCTCGGGATGCATGAGGATGGTGCCCTCGGCGATAGCGATGCGATGGGTCTCGGCCTTGTCGGACACGTCGACCATGCGCACCTCGCCCTTAGCGTCCACGTGCGTCAGCTCGTCGCGACGGGCGTCGCGGGCGGGCTCGGCTGCAGCGCTGGCAGTCGGCTGTGCGGACGCGTCGGCGTTACCAGCATTAGCCGCAGCCGCGACTTTGTGGGCAGACATCGCGGCCCTGCGAGCGGCCTTGGTGGCATCGGCGTACCTGCTCTTGGCCATATGATCATCCTCCGATTTGGGACATAAATCGTTGCGTGCCCTCAATTATCGCGTGTTCCTGCGGTTTGTGGGCCACGGCATCGCGCCAAATCGAAAGTACCTGCATATCATCACCACGGCGCAGCGCCTCACGCACCGAATACTCGGCATCGCTGAACAGGCACGGGCGCACGTTGCCATCGGCCGTCAGGCGCAGACGGTTGCAATTCGCGCAAAAATGGTTGGACATAGCGCTAATGAAGCCGACCGTTCCCGCCGCGCCCGGAAAGTGCCAGTAGCGCGCAGGGCCCGCTCCGGCAGGAGCGTCGTTGATGTCGAGCGGTTCAAGCTCGCCCAGTCCCGTCGCGGCGGCCCCGGCATTGATGCGCGCCCGCAGCTCGTCACTCGGCACGGTGTCGCTCGCGTCCCACAACTCGGGATTGAGCGCGGGCGCATGCGGGTCCACAGTGCAATGCGAGCTCGTGCGCTCGTCGCCGATGGGCATGTATTCGATAAAGCGCAGATGGATGGGGCGGTCGATGGTCAGTCGTGCGAGGGCTGCTACATCCTGGTTGAGCCGACGCACAACAACGCAGTTGACCTTAACAGGCTCAAAGCCCCAAGCCAGCGCTGCATCGATGCCGGCCATAGTCTGCTCGAGCCGACCCAGGCGCGTGATCTTTCCAAAGAGCGTAGGGTCGAGTGTGTCGAGCGAAATGTTGACGCGGTTAAGCCCGGCATCTTTGAGCTGCGGTGCCAGCTTGGGCAGCAGGGCGCCGTTGGTGGTGAGCGAGATGTCCTCGATCTGCGGAATCGCACGGATGTCACGAATGAGCGGGATGATACGGCGGCTGACCAGCGGCTCGCCGCCCGTCAGGCGTACGCGGCGAATGCCCTCCCCCGCCACCAAGCGCACAAAGCGGGCGATTTCCTCGGCACTGAGTAGCTCGTCGTGTGCACGGGGCGCCACGCCATCGGCCGGCATGCAGTAAATGCAGCGGAAATTGCACTTATCGGTAACGGCAATGCGCAGGTAGTTGATATCGCGGCCAAAACCGTCATGTTGCACGTGCCCGTCCACGCAGCCCTCCCCTCGCACTGGCCTTTATTCTTCAGGGAATATAGTACCGCACGGGAAGAATGGGTCGACATGCGTACGACACGACGCAGGTGAACGGCATTTCCAAGCGCAAACACGATCTGGCTCGGCCGTCCATGTTCAATGAAGCATGCCTACGCGCGTGACTTTTTTCGCCCCGCCGTCAACATAAACCTTGACTCTACAATCGTTATAGGGTTTTCACTACACTGGTAGCTAAACGAACCAAGCCAGAAAGCCCCGCCCATGGAACACGACCTCACACGCGGCAATGTCCTTAAGACCATCGCTGTCTTTGCCCTGCCCTATATGCTCTCGTACTTTTTGCAGATGCTCTACGGCATGGCCGACCTGTACATGATGGGGCAGTTCAGCGGCGCCGCCGGCATCACCGCCGTGGGCAATGGCGCGCAGACGCTCTATATCATTACCGTGACGCTCGTGGGCCTGGCCATGGGAACGACGGTCATCGTCGGCCACGCCGTGGGTTCGCGTCGCCTCGACCGCGCCGAGACCGCCATCGGCAACACCATTACGCTCTTTATGGGCGTCTCGGTGGTACTGGCCGTCATCTTGTTTGCACTATGCCCGCAAATCGTGGCACTCATTGGTACGCCGCCCGAGGCGGTCGAAGGCACCACCGCCTACCTGCGTATCTGCTTTGTCGGCATTCCGTTTATCGCCGCATACAACATCCTCTCGGCCATCTTTCGCGGCCTGGGCGATTCGCGCTCGCCCATGTACGTGATTGGCGTGGCATGCATCATCAACATCGCACTCGACTTTCTATTTATCGGCCACATGGGGCTCGGCCCCGTGGGCGCGGCGCTCGGCACGGTGACCGCGCAGACGGCCAGCGTTGCCCTCGCGCTCGTGTGGCTTAAGAGCCGCCGTACGAACATCCACGTTAAGCGCAGCGACCTGCGTCCCCAGCCCGAGGTGCTCGGCAGTATTCTTAAGATCGGCGTGCCCGTGGCCGTGCAGGACGGCTGCATCCAGGTGGCGTTTATGTTTATCACCGTCATCGCCAACCACCGAGGGCTCGTCGACGCTGCCGCCGTGGGCCTGGTCGAGAAGATGATCAGCTTTTTGTTCATTGTGCCGAGTTCCATGGGTGCCACCGTCAGCGCGCTCACGGCGCAAAATGCCGGTGCGGGCAAGGGCAACCGCGCGCGTCAGGTGCTCAAGAATGCCATGACGATCTCGGTGGTGTACGGCTGCCTGATCACGGTGCTGATGTGGCTGGTGGCACCGGCGTTTATTGGCTTTTTTGCCAAGGACCCTGCGGTGGTCGCGGCCGGTACCGGCTATATGCACAGTTATATTTTCGACGCAATCTTTGCCGGCATCCACATTTGCTTTAGCGGCTTTTTCGCTGCGTATGGCAAGAGCTACATCGGCTTTGCGCACAACGTGCTGGCCGTGGCGCTCATTCGCGTGCCGGGCGCGTGGTTGCTGTCGAATGCCTATTCCGACACGCTGTTTCCCATGGGTATCGCCTCGCCGTGCGGGTCGATTCTGTCGGCGGTCATCTGTGTTATCGCGTTTACCGTGCTCAACCGACGCGGGGCTTTTGACAAGTTGGTGGCGTAGCGGGACGACGCGAAATCGTCCTTATCGATGACATCATCAGCGACGACCCCGCGACCTACGTGACGCAGATCACGGTGCCGGTTGCCCCAGCAAAGTAAGAACCGCCCGGAAGGCATCATGCTTCCGGGCGGTTCTTACTAATCATCATCTAGCAACTCGAATCGATTTCTAGATATCACCAATGCGGCATAATCTTGGCTTTGGTGAAAAACATGGGCAATCACAACGTCCTCGTTATCGTAGTAATAAAGCATTACATAAGAATTAACGAGGCAAGCATGGTAACCAAGCACTGCAAGCTCGGGTAACTTCGATAAGCCGTAGTCAACTACACCACTTTGAAGAAGCTGGAGCTGGCTACGGTATTTATCAAGAAAGTGCCGGGCAGTAAAAATACCATGCCCCAATAGATAATCAACGATATCGTCAACTTCTTGTTCAGCTGTAGGCAGAATCTTGACGTTATAGGCCATATTTTGCCTCAAGGTCATCGAGAGCCTCAAAGGCATCACGCGCCGTGCCAGCAGCACGCTCCCGCTCGGCCACAGCTATACGAGCCATCAGACGAGCCTTAGCCTGTTCCTGAACCATGAGGTCGTAGTCCTCGGATCGAAGTACAACAAATTTGCTATAGCCGTTTTTTGTAACAGTCACTGGACCAGTAGTAGTTTCAACGAGCTCCGAGAATTTCGCGGTGTCCCGCATATCTTTAATTGGAACGCAAACAGGCATGGCACACTCCTAACATAATTGTGTACATAATTATGAAGTATAGCTCAGCTAACGAGCGTCGGCTACAGGAGAACCGCCATGTCGAGGACAATCCCCGATATGGCGGTTTTACTCCTCCGGAATCGGAAACGCACGGATGAACTCTGCAGGCGAAAAGGTCTTGATGGTCGAGCGCACAAAAGCGGCGCGGTCACGCGTGATGATAAAGTCCACGCCGGCACGCTCGGCCATCGCACGGATACAGCCGTCCTCAAAGTCCGGCTCATCGGAATAGGCGGAGGTAAAACAAGCTTCTTTGTCGAGAGGCTCTACCGAGTAGCTCTTAAGACAGTCGCGCACTACCTCGCGGGCGCGCGCCTCGTCTGTCTGTTTAGTGAGAATGTAGTACGCGTCCTTGAGAGAGCAGGCCGAAACAACACCCTCGATAAGTCCCACGTCAACGAGCCCCTTGATCGTTTGCGCCGCTGCGTGCTCCAGCCGGCCCGGAAGCACGCAATCGAGCAGAAAGTTGGTATCAAGAAATGCCCTCATAGGTAGCGCTCCCTCGCGACGCGCTTTTCATCTTCAACCGTCATCGTATCGAGCGGCGTTCCCTTTGGCATGTTAGCCACGATATCGAGATACTCCTGGTAGTCCTCATTCTCCGCGAGCATCTCACGGATCTCCTTCCAGGTGATCTTGGGATGCCACATCGTACCCACGTCGCGCTTGGGCTTGCCCGTGCCGCACGTCGGTTTTGCGCCCCCACGCTCCTGGGCAGCGTCATATTCCACTGCAACCGGGCCTTGATAGTCGAGCGGCACGATTTTGAACAACGGCTTGCTCCGCTTGAAAACCACAACCTCCTCGCCCTCATTAGCAACCTTTTCGGCCACCTGCGTAAGGTTTTGGCGCAGCTCCGAAAACGCGACCGTAACCATAACTGCTCCTCTCAACATATATCTTCACTGCTAAGTATACACGTTAATGTTAATGTTAAAGTGTATAAAACTCATCACAATGGGGCAGCCCCGTTGTGGGACCTCACTGCGGGGCCCCTTTGCTTTGTATGAATCTTCTACCGCTCCGGAACGACACCGCTCCGCAGGGTCATCCTCAGCAACCTACATGACGTAGATCATGCTGCCCGCCACCACGCCCAAATAAAAACCTCCCGGAAAGTATCAACCTTTCCGGGAGGTTTTCTAATTTGATTATCGATGTCCTAAGCCTGTGGCACCTCACCAGTAGCCAGGATCTGCTCGAGTGCGTCCTCGTCCAGCACGGGTACGCCCAGCTGCTCGGCTTTGGTGAGCTTGGAGCCCGCTTTAGGGCCGGCAACCAGGTAGCTCGTCTTCTTTGACACGCTGCCCGAAACCTTGGCGCCGAGCACCTTGAGCGCCGCGCCCGCCTCGTCGCGGGTGCGGTTGACGAGCGCGCCTGTCAGCACGAAGGTCAGACCCGCAAGCGGCTGTGCGTCGGCGAGCTCGCCTGCCACGCCAGCGTCGGCCGCGGCTTGCGCGTGCGCGGCACCCAAATCGACCTCGAGCGACAGGCCCGCCTGGCGCAGACGTTCCAGCACGGCAAGGTTCTCGGGCACGGCCAGGAACTGCTTAACGCTCGCCGCAATCTTGGGACCGATGCCCTCGCACTCGGCGATGTCTTCTTCGCTCGCCAAGATGAGCTTGTCAATCGACAGGAATCGCTCGGCGATGACCTCGCCCACACTCTTGCCCACGTGGCGGATGCCCAGGGCAAACAGCACGCGGCCGAGCGGCTGGCTCTTGGACTTGTTGAGCTCGGCGATGATTTTCCCGGCCGTCTTGAGGCCCACCGGAATGGGATCGCCCTTCTTGACGCCCTTTTTGCTGTTGGAGCTGGCATAAGTGCGCCCCGTGTCCAGGCCGGCGATGTCGTCGACCGTGAGCTGATAGAAGTCCGCGACGTCGTGAATCAGGCCGGCGGCGATCATCTTGTCGACGATCTCGTCGCCCAGGCCGTCGACGTCCATGCAGCCGCGGCTCACCCAATGGAGCAGGCGCTCCTTGAGCTGCGCGGGGCAGTCGATGGAAACGCAACGGTAGGCGACCTCGCCGTCCTCGTGGACCACGGGGCTGCCGCACACGGGGCAGACCTCGGGCATGTGCCAGTCGACCGAATCGGCCGGGCGCTTATCGAGCACCGGGCCCACGACCTCGGGAATTACGTCGCCTGCCTTGTGCACGATGATAGTGTCGCCCTCGCGCACGTTTTTGCGGCGGATCTCGTCGATGTTGTGCAGCGTGGCGCGCGCGATGGTGGAGCCGGCAACCGTCACCGGGTCGAACTCGGCGACCGGCGTGAGCACGCCGGTGCGGCCCACCTGGATGCGAATTTCGCGCAGAACGGTTTGCTTTTCCTCGGGTGGGAACTTAAAGGCAATGGCCCAGCGCGGTGCGCGGGCGGTAAAGCCCAGGTCGAGCTGCTGCTGGAAGCTGTCGACCTTTACGACCACGCCGTCGATGTCGTAGTCCAAGTCACCGCGGTGCTCAAGCGCCTGGGCACAGAACTCGTGGACCTCGGCGGGTGTGGCGCAACGGGCAACGTTAGGGTTGACGCTAAAGCCGGCGCTACGCAGCCAATCGAGGAACTCGCGCTGGCTGTGGACGTGCAGCGGGTCGGTATCGGCAATGGCATAGATAAAGGTGGCCAGGTCGCGGCGCGCCGTGACCTTGGGATCCTTTTGGCGCAGGCTGCCAGCAGCGGCGTTGCGCGGGTTGGCGAAGGGATCGCGCCCCTCGGCATCGGCCTCTTCATTCAGACGAACAAAGCTGCCCTTGGGCATATAGACCTCGCCGCGCACCTCGATGGTGCGCTCGCGGTCGGCACCCATGTGGGCGAGCGCCGGCTCGGACAGGTGCATAGGCACATCCTTGATGGTACGAACGTTGAGCGACACGTCCTCGCCCGTGGTGCCATCGCCACGTGTGGCCGCACGTACGAAGGTGCCGTTTTGGTAGGTAAGGGCCACGCCCAGACCGTCGATCTTAAGCTCGCAGGTATAAGTAACGCTACCGGCACCGAGGGCATCCTCAGTGCGCTGGAGCCACGCGTCGAGTTCGTCTAGATCCATGGCATCGTCCATGGAATACATGCGTGCCATATGCGTGACCGGCGTAAACTGCTCGCTCACGTATCCGCCCACGCGCTGGGTATAGCTATCGGGCGTCACCAGATCGGGATAGGCCGCCTCGATCTCTTGCAGCTCAACGAGCATTTTGTCGAAGGCGGCGTCCGTGATCTCGGGCGCGTCGAGCATGTAGTAGCGGTACGCGTGGTAGTCGAGCTCGTGGCGCAGCTCGGCCGCGCGCGCTGCCGCCTGGGCACGGGCATCGGCCGGTGCAGCGGCATCCGTGCTTGCGGGCATTTCGGTATCGATGTCCACACCGTCACCAAACAGGCTCGATTGCTCCATAGCGGCACTCCTTCGCTCGATTTCAAACGGATACAAGAGTACCACCGGTCGCAACGGGGCCGAATAGCGGTCTCAAACCGCACCGAATCGGCAGCCGTCGGATCGGGGTGGACAGTTAGTTCAGATACGTATAAATCTGCGAACCGAATCGAGCTCAAATGGCGCCATTTCGCTCAATTCGATCGTCCCGGAGCGGCACGATCGGCTTATTTCTCCTTCCGAGCACCCATCCGAGCCTCATTTCCATCCCAAAACAGCTCCAAACACATCCCAGACTGCCCCAGATTTATACGTATCTGAACTAACTGTCCAGGCCCTTCCGAACAAAGCTGCTCGCCAGCTCAAAATGATCCGTTTTCCTCCGTCCCCGGGGGATCATTATGGAAAGAGGGGCTGTCTCGCGCATGGCGGGACAGCCCCTCTGGCTTTAATGTGTGCGAAACGGCTCGCTAGAATCCCTGGCCGTAACCCTGACCCTGGCCTTGACCCTGACCCTGCTGGCCCAGCAGCTCCTCCAGGTACTGGCGCAGCTGCTCGTCGGTGATGCCGCCGTTGCCGGTGTCAGTCGAGCTGTCGTCCTGCTGCTGGTTCTGCAGCTCCTCGTCGGAGCCCAACTCGACAGTGACCTTCTTCTCGTCCTTGCCGCGCACGAGCGTGATCTCGACCTTCTCGCCCACCTCGTGGCTGCGCAGCGCGATGATCAGGCCGTCAGCACTCGTGATCTCGTCGTCGCCCAGCTTGGTGATGACGTCGCCCTCCTGGAGGCCGGCCTTGGCAGCGGGGCCGTCCTCGACAACGCTCGCCACATACGCGCCGCTATCGGTGCTCAGCTTGTTAGTGCGGGCGTTGAGCGCGTTGACGCTCGAAAGCGTAGCGCCCATGTACGGATGCACCGGCGTCTTGCCGTCGATGATCTGGTCGGCAATGTTCTTGGCGTAGTTAACGGGAATGGCAAAGCCTACGCCCGAGCTGGAGCCCGAATAGCTCTCGATGAGCGAGTTAATACCCACGAGCTCACCGTTGTCGTTGACGAGCGCGCCGCCGGAGTTGCCCGGGTTGATGGCGGCATCGGTCTGAATCATATTGGCATAGATGGTGTTACCGCTGGTAGAGCTCATGGCCGTGGAGCGATACAGCGCCGACACGATTCCCGTGGAGACAGACTGCTCGTTGCCGAACGGCGAGCCGATCGCCATAACCCACTCGCCCACGTTGAGCTTGGAGGAATCACCGATCTCGATCGGCGTGAGCTTGGAGGCGTCGGCGTCCTTGAGCTTGATGACGGCCAGGTCGCTCGAGGCATCGTTGCCCACGAACTCGGCCTCATAGGTGGTGCCGTCGTCCATGGTCACCACGTACTGGTCGTAGCCATCAACCACATGGTTGTTGGTGAGGATGTGACCCTCGGTATCGAGCACCACGCCCGAACCGACGCTGCCCGAGCTGTCCGACTCGTCAGCGGACTGCGAAAGCGAGCCATTCTGGCTGCCGCTCGAAGTGGCAGTGATGGAAACGACGGAGGGCAGGGCCTTGGCGGAAACGGCCTCGGCCAGCGTGGTGTCCTCGGAGTCAATGGTGATCTTTTGCGTCGACGAACCCGAAGCACCCGCCGTCACGGCATTCTTGCCGCCACCGATATCGAGCGTGCCGCTCATAATGAGCGCAATGACCAGCAGGGCTCCGCAGGCACAGCCGGCAAGCGCCGTAATAAAGATCGGCAGCTTTTTGGTCTTGGTCTTGACCACCGTGTGCTTGTTCACGACCTGCTGGCCACCCAGCGGCTTGCCGGTCTGCGTGTCGTAGGCCTGCACGTAGGGAATGTTACTGCCGGCAGGCGTCGACTCCACCTGCACACGCGGCTGCTGCTGGGTCTCGCCGGCGTTGCCCGCATCCTGGGGACGCTGGGAATCGTACTCGCTCATGGCTGCGATCCTTTCGTCAAATAACCAAAGGCCCGCCAAACATGTGGCGGGCCATCATTGTTCACGTTGAGTTGTACCCCAATATGCGGGCGCAAGTGTATGAGAACGCAATCTTTTAGGAAGGCTTAAGTTCTGTTGCAGATTCGAGAGGGACCCGCACCTGCGGCAAAACCACCACAAAGGTGCCTGTCCCCTTTGTGGTGAAAAGCTAGTCCTTAAACAGATAGCCCACGCCGCGGACGGTGGTGATGTGCGCCGCGATCTGCGGGCCCACCTTGGAGCGGATGCGTCGAATGTGCACGTCGACGGTGCGCGTGCCGCCGCAGTACTCAAAGCCCCACACGCGGTGCAGCAGCACCTCGCGGCTGTAGGCGCGGTTGGGGTGCGTCGCCAAAAAGCTCAGCAGCGAGTACTCCATCAGCGTCAGGTCGATGGGCTCATCGTCGAGCGTCACCTGGTAGGTGGCCAGGTTGATCTCGAGGTTATCGATATTGAGCACATCGTCGGCGGTGACGGTCTCCTCCTCGCCCATCAGGCGCTGCGCACGAGCCTTGAGCTCGTTGGGCGTCGCCGTGGGGCATACAAAGTCGGCATGCGCATGGTTCGGCAGGCGCAGGGTACCGAGCGCCTCGTCGTCGACGATCACCAGCATGGGAACGCCGCCGCGGTCGTCGAGCCATTTGGCAATCTGATCGATGCGGTCGCTGCGGATGCCATCGGAATCGAGGATCAGCAGGTCAAAGTCGTGCGCCGCAGTCGGCGAATCGGGTGTGGCAAGGCTCACCTCGACACCCAGGGTGGTCGTCAAGCTGCGGGCAAACTCGTGGAAGCGCGTCGTGCGCGCCATGAACAGGGCACTCTTTTCGGACATATCGGCCTCCAAGGAAATGAGCTCAATCGTACTGGAACAAGCCAACGCGATTAGGAGTTCGCCAGGTAGTGCTTGATCTCCCACTCGGTGATCGTGGACTCAAACTTATGCCACTCGTCGCGCTTCTTTTTGAGGAAGAAGCTGTGGATGTGCTCGCCGAGGGCATCCTTCATAAACTGCGAGTCCTCAAACACGTCGAGCGCCTCTTTGAGCGAGCGCGGCAGCGGCGTGTAGCCGGCCTCGAGCATCTGACGGTCGGTAAGCTTGAGCGTCTCGGCCGTTGCCTCGGGCGGGAGTTCCAGCTTGCGCTCGATGCCGTCCAGACCAGCCGCCAGCGTGACGGCGTTGACCAGGTACGGGTTGGCCATGGGATCGGGACTGCGCAGCTCGATGCGCGTGGACAGCTGCTTGCCGGGCTTGTAGACCGGGATGCGGACCATACTCGCGCGGTTGCGCAAGCCCCACGTGGCGTACTGCGGCACGGAGTCGCCGCCCGTGGTGATGCGCTTGTACGAGTTGACCGTGGGGTTGGTGATGGCGCTGATCTCGCGGGCATGCGCCAGAATGCCGGCCATGTAGTGTTTGGCGATGTCGGAAAGATGGTACTTCTCGTCGTCCTCGCCCCAAAAGACGTTGTTGCCGTCGTGGTCGAATAGCGACTGGCACAGGAACATAGCGCTGCCGTCCTCGCCCGCCAACGGCTTGGGCATAAAGGAGGCGTGGCAGCCGCTCTCGTAGGCCTGCTGCTTAATGATGAGTTTGGCCGTGGTGATGGCGTCGGACATGCTCAGGGCCTCGGCGTGGCGCAGGCTCATACCGTGCTGCGAGCGGCCGGCGGCGTGGAAGGTGTACTCCACGGGCACGGACATCTTCTCGAGCGTGAGGACCGTGTTGCGACGCAGGTCGCGGGCGGCATCGCTCACCGAAAGATCGAAGTAGCCCACGTTGTCGAGCGGCTCGGGGGTGTGCTCGTCGGGGAAGTAGTAATACTCCAGCTCGGCGCCCACGTTGAGCAGATAGCCAGCCTTCTCGGCCTTGCGGAACATGCGGCGCAGGGCATCGCGCGGATCGCCGGCGAAGGGCTTGCGGTCGGGAGTGCACACGTCGCAGAACACGCGGGCAACGCCGTTGTGGCTCGGACGCCACGGCAGAATCTGGAAGGTCGAAGCATCGGGAAACGCCAGCATGTCGGCTTCCTCGGGCGTGGCAAAGCCCTCGATGGCCGAGCCGTCAAAGCCGATACCCTCCTCAAAAGCGACCTCGAGGTCCTCGGGGCTAATGGCAAAGTTCTTGAGGCGGCCGAGAATGTCGACAAACCACAGACGCACAAAGCGGATGTCACGCTGCTCTACAGAGCGAAGTACGTAATCGATGTTCTGCTGGTTCATGTCGCTCCCCTTTCTTTCGGGCGGGTTTCGACTGGTCTATATCGCAGATACTATCGCAGAAAAATGTTTCCGCAGGGTTAAAGCGTATCAAGCGCTCAAAAAACGTGCGCGAACAGGCAGTTGCGAACGAGCGGCTAGCGCGAGGTTGATGCGCGGTGTTCGATGTGGCCGGGGATCTCGATGCGTTTGGGCGCCAGCTTTGCGGCCTCGCCCACGGTGGTGGTAACGACGTCGATGCGCTCGGAAAGGCGCTCGACTACGCGCTCGGCAATGGTGAGGGTGTCCTGCGCGGCCGTGGTGACGCCGCCAAAGAGCACATGGTTCCAGGGGTAGTCGTCAAACGTCGCGATCTTGAGCCCCGCCGGCAGCGAGGGACCAAGCTGCGCCAACGCCTCGGTCAGACGCAGGAAAACCAGGCCGTTGACGGCAATGAGGCCGAGTTTTTTGCCCGCATAGCCGCGGATGGTCTCGTCCAAGCGGCCAACGCCAGTGGCACCGCCATCGGCCAGGGTGACGACCTCGCCCGCAAGGCCGCGGCGCGAAAGCTCGTCGGCAAAGGCCTCGGCGCGCTCTCGACGCACGGGGCTATCGTCGCTTGCCTCGGTGAGCAGGCACAGACGCTCGCTGCCCGCAGCTGCCAAGGCGTCTACCAAGCCGGCGACCAGCTCACGGTTGTTAGATGTCACCAGGTCAACACCACCGTCGGCAACGTCGCGGTCGAGCAGCACGACGGGCAGACGTCCCGCTGCCGCGGCGATCGCCTCGTCATTGCCTCCGCAGGTGTTGACGACCAGGCCGTCCACGCCGGCATCGATAAGTCTGGTGAGCGACTCCGCTTCCTTAGCGGGGTCGTTGCCGCTAATGGCCGTCATGAGCGAGCAGCCGCGCGCCGCGGCGCTGGCGGAAAGGCCCTCGAGCATGGCGCTCGAGAACGGGTTGGCGATGTCAGCCAGAATCACACCGATGAGGTTCGTACGCGAGCTGCGCAGATTGCGCGCGGCGGCACGTGGGCGATAGCCGGTGCGCTCGATAACTGCCGCGATGCGAGCACGGGTCTCCTCGGTCATTTGCCCGGGGCGGTTGTTGAGATAGCGCGAGACCGTGGCCGGGCTCACGCCCGCCTCGGCGGCAATGTCCTTGATTCTCATCTGCGCCATAGCGCACCCCGTTTCCCAATGTCGGCAGTCTGAGCCATTTTAGGCATTTTTTAAAAATCTCGGTTGCAAAACGCTGTAGGTGAGTATACTACAACTCGAAACGAAACCGATTTCGTAAACCGATTTCGGCGAGCGTTGGCACGCAGGTGCAAAGACGCACCCTACCGTCTTGGCACCTGCGTGCCAACGCCATATCAAAGGTGTACGCACGAGTAAAAGGAGCTGCGCGACCATGGGTAAAACGGTTCTTACCTTCGGCGAGATCATGATGAGACTCTCACCCAAAGACCACCTGCGTATTGAGCAGGCAACCGAGTTTGACGTCCGCTACGGCGGCGCCGAGGCCAACACTGCGCTTTCCCTGGCCTACCAGGGCGACAAGGCCGCTTACGTCTCCGTTGTCCCGGCCAACCGTCTGGGCGAGTGCGCCCTGCGTTCGCTGAAGGCCTACGGCGTCGACACCACGCGCGTCGTGCGTCAGGGCGACCGCCTTGGCTCCTATGTGTTTGAGGTCGGTGCCTCGCAGCGCGGCAACGGTTGCGTCTACGACCGCAAGTACTCTGCCATCAACATGGCCAAGCGCGACGTCTTTGACTGGGACGAGATCCTCAAGGGCATCGATGTCTTCTATTTCTCCGGCGTGACCCCCGCCGTCTCCGATGAGATGGCCGCCGCCTGCAAGGATGCGCTCGCCGCCTGCCGCGCCAAGGGCATCACCACCGTGTGTGACGTGAACTATCGCGGCAAGATGTGGTCGCCCGAGAAGTCGCAGGCCACCATGAGGGAACTCCTGCCGCTCGTCGACATCTGCATCGCCAACGACGAGGATGCGCCTGCTGGCCTCGGTATGACCTGCGTCTCTGGCTCCCTTGCCCACGGCATAGAGGAGCGCGACACCTATGTCGAGATGGCCCGTCAGATCTGCGCCGAGTACGGCTGCAAGAAGGTCGCCTCGGTCGTCCGCAACATCTCCTGCGTCGAGCGCTCCATCTGGATGGGCATGCTCTTTGACGCCGAGAGCGGCGAGCACTGGTTCTCCCCTGCTCACGACGTGCACGTGCTCGAGGGCGTTGCCGCCGGCGACGCTTTCAACGCCGGCCTCGTCCATGCCCTCACCAACGACTTTGACCCGCAGGACGCCGTCAACTACGCGATTGCAGCGTCGATCCTCAAGCTCACCATCAAGGGCGATTCCAACTTGGTGACCGCAGACGAGATCGCAGCCGTGGCATCAGCCGCCGACGGTGGCACTCGCGTCGCACGCTAGTCCGTCTCCATTCCGCGGGCCGCAGCTTTCCAATCCCATACCCCTGCGGCCCGCTCCCCGATTCCTCCGGCCGGGCAAAACCACCAGTCCCATTCCGGTTTTGCCTGGCATTTCCTACATGACTGGTCGAGCAGCCGGTTTTGGAATTGCTTGAACCCCAAGCAGTGCCTCCGATAACCAATCCAAAATCGGCTCCTGACCAGCACATTTGGCAATCACGCGCCCATGCGCGCCACACATCGAAAGGAACATCATGTTCGATCAGTTCTACACCACGCTTGAGTCCCTGGGCATCGTGCCGGTCGTTGTGCTCGACAAGGTCGAGGACGCCGCTCCGCTCGCCCACGCCCTTATGGCAGCTGGCATGAAGTCCGCCGAGGTCACCTTCCGCACCGCCTGCGCCGCCGAGTGCATCGCCGCTATGGCCGAGGCCGAGCCCGAGATGTGCGTTGGCGCCGGCACTGTCCTGACCGTCGAGCAGGTTGAGCAGGCCCGCGCCGCCGGTGCCAAGTTCATCGTCTCCCCGGGTTACAACGAGGACGTCGTGAAGCATTGCATCGACATCGAGCTGCCCGTCCTTCCCGGCACCGTGACCCCCTCCGAGGTCACCGCAGCCGAGAACCTGGGCCTCAAGGTCACCAAGTTCTTCCCCGCGTCCCAGTATGGCGGCCTGAACACCATCAAGGCCCTCGCCGCTCCGTTTGTCGGTCACCGCTTTATGCCTACCGGCGGCGTGAGCACCGCCAACGTCGAGGAGTACCTGAGCTCCTCCGCCATCATCGCCTGCGGTGGCACCTGGATGGTCAAGCCGGCCCTGTTTGCCGACGGCGACTTCTCCAAGGTCGAGCAGATTGCCCGCGAGGCCATGGACGTCGTCAAGAAGGTCCGCGGCTAGGTTTAGCTCTCTATCGTGAAAGGGGGCGTGCCCTAGACCTCGCCCCCTTTCTTTTAAAGCGGCTCGGAAGCGCGCCGTTTCCGTCACGAACAAGAACCAAAACCGTCTTGTATGCTGATAGAACGTGACGGAAGCGACACGCCCCCGAGCCGCTTTGCCTACTCGGCTGGCAACCGCGCCCAGTTGGGCCACATCGACAAAAACCGAGCCACCAAAACAGCTGCGGCGCCGTCTGGAGGAATGGACCCTTGCTTCCGGTCTTTTCCTCCAAGCGACGCCGCAGCTTTTTTGTGCCCCGATAGTACCCCGGCAGTTGCGGTGAGATACGGACTGTTTACACCATCAGAGCCGCAAAACAATCCCTATTTCACCGCAACTAATGAAGGGGACGAGTTAGATGGCCGAGTCTTTGGACAGCTCAAAATAGTCGGGATGCAAGGCGATAACCGGACCTTGCTCTTCGGGCATCAGGTGCAGGTGCGTCTCTGCCAGATAGCTCGCCGTGTCGGTATCGCCCCCCTTAATGGCCTCGAGAATCCGGCGATGCTGCCGACGAATCGGCTCCCAATCCAGATCCTGCGACACCATACGCAACCAGTTGTATCGCTCAAAATGCGTGTTGATGCTCTTCATCCAATCCCACAACATGTGACGACCGGCAATCTCAAAACACGTCTCATGGAACAGGTTGTCCAGGTCAAAGAAACGACGCGTTTCGCTATGGTCGAGCGACTCGGACTCGGCAAGGATCTGCTCAATCCGCTGCTTTTGCTCGGGCGAGGCGGCCGAACAGCATTTA
>DAWDVX010000015.1:0-30779 GCA_052346145.1 Collinsella sp. | reverse complement strand
AGCACGCTTCTCTCGAGCTTCTCGCGCAAAAAGCAGGCGTTTTCGGCGCGTTCCATGCTGATTTTAGAGACGTAGGTGCCGCTTTTGGGACGCGTTTCCACCAGCTCCTGCTCACGCAGGCGCACAAAGGATTCGCGAATGGGCGTGCGCCCGATTCCCGTCTCCTTTTCCAGACCAATCGCCGAAAGGCGCGTGCCGGGCTTGAGCTCGGCATAGATGATCTTAGAGCGCAATGCGTTGTATGCCTGGTCTTGCAGGCTCTGATAATGCTGGTGCTGTTCCATAAAGCCCTCGGATAAGTCCTCGGTTAGTCAAATACCAACACGTAATACTATCGCAACGCCGCCCCCCCATAAGTTGCGGTGGAATAGTTCCTGTTCACGGCCTTCAGCAGCAAAACCAGGAACTATTCCACCGCAACTTATGGGGGGGCGAAGGGGTTTTACAGGTTGTCGATGATTGCCTGGGCAATTTCGTCGTACTGGGCCGGCTCGAGCGTGACGCGACCGGGGTTCATAGCAAACACATCGCCAAACTCAAACGGGTCGTCCTTGTACTTGGGGACGATATGCACGTGCAAATGATGCATGGTGTCGCCGTAAGCACCAAAGTTAATCTTGTCGGGGTTGAACGCCTTGTGCAGCGCCGCCGCGACGTGGCGGACATCGGCCATAAAGGCGGCGGCGTCCTCCTCGGACATACAGGAGATGTCGTCGACGTGCTGCTTGGAGGCCACGATTACGCGACCCTTGTGGCTCTGCTCCTTAAACAGGATAAGCTTGCTGGCGGGCAGGTCGAGCATGGGGATGCCAAAGGCATCGACGAGCGTGTTGTCGGTCCCGCACATGCAGTACGAGCAATCGGTGTGCTGTTCCATGGTGATCCTTTCGATCTGGGTGAAGGCGTCCGCCGCAATGCGACCGGCGGGCGCGACCAAGCTGCCCGGCAATCTACGACAAACGCACAATGCGCTCTCTAACCGTTGCGAAATCGGTTTCGAGCATGTCTTTGCCATGATACCGCCAACGAGTTGTTGCGATTAGGTGAACGTTCACCTTTTTATTATTTTTTCTCTTTGCAAATAGAATCCCGTGCGTATACTAAGGCTCAAACGAAACCGATTTCGTTAAGCGTGGGCAATAGGATGCTAAGACGCACCCTACTATCTTGGCATTTTATTGCCCACACGTTGTCATTTGCTTTCCTCCCGTCTCGTTGGCCCTTCAGTCCCATTCCGGCACAGCGAGACATTTCCTAGACGACCGACCATGGGGCCGGCTTTTCTGCTTTTACAGCAGTGCCTCCGATAACCCTCTTTTGCCGGCCCAGGTCAGCCTTTTCTTCACAACCGAAAGGACGGGTAGCAGCATGCGACCGCTCATCATTATGAATGGCGAGAAGATCGATTGGTGCCATACCGTCATCAGGATGCTGATGTATTTAGCAGGCGTCGCGACGCTCGCCCTCGGCATGAGTATCCAGACCGCATCGGGCCTGGGCGTCGCCGCGCTTACCTGTTTTGCCACGACGCTGTCCATGCTCACCGGCAAGACGCTCGGCTTTTGGATTACCGCGACCTATGTCGCCTACATTGCCGCACAGGCAGCCATCTTGCGCCGCGAGTTTCAGCCGCGCATTTTGCTCGAGCTCTTTTTCTCAACGCTGATCGGCGGCTTTACCGATTTCTTTATGAACGTTAACCCTCTGCACCCCACCGCGCTGCCGGCACAGGTCGTAACCATGCTGCTCTCGCTTGCCATCACCGCGTTTGGCGTAAGCCTCGTCGTCAATATGGGCGTCGTTCCCAACGCACCCGACGGCTTGGTACAGGTCATTGCCGAAAAGCTCAAATGCCGCTTTGGCGATGTGAAGGTCGTATTCGATTGCTCGCACGTCGCCGCCTCGCTCGCGCTGTCGCTGGTCTTTATGCACAACCTGGGCGGCTTTGGCGTCACGACCGCCATCTCGGCACTGTTCCTGGGCCATGTCATCAACGTCGCCAATAAGCTCTTCGCCCAGCGCTTTATCCGCGTGGCCTTTGGAAAATAGCGCCACCGCAAGAACCCGCGAGCAGCGCTATACGTTGCTATATCTCACTATACTTTGCTATATCTTGCTATACTTTGCTATATCTTGCTATATTTTGAGCAAAGGTGGCTCGCATGCAAACAAACCCTTTTAAGCCCACAGCAGGCAAAACACCTCCCACGATTATCGGCCGCGAAGATGTCCTCGAGGAATTCAATGAAGGCCTCGTCAACGGGCCTGGCGCCCCGGGACGCCTTATGCGCATAGCCGGCGTCCGCGGAACGGGCAAGACGGTCCTCCTTGACGAGTGCTCACGTTTGGCGCAAAGCCATGGCTGGACGGTCATAAAAGAAGTCGCAACCGAAGGACTTTGTCAGCGCATTCTCGAGCAGCTGCAGCCCAAATTCCAGGCCAAACACGCCAGATTTGAGCCAAGCGTAGCTGGCATATCCATCGGCAGCATAGACATTGAGCGAATCGGCCCATCGCTGCGTGACGCCATGAGGCAGGCAATATCAAAGAACGGCAATGGTCTGCTCATCACCCTCGATGAGGTCCAAGACGCAGAGCTCGAAGAGGTCCGAACGCTCTCCATTGCGATTCAGCAGGTTATCGGCGAAGACCTTGATATCGCCTTTGTTTTTGCGGGGCTGCCTTCGATGATAGAAAGCGTCATCAACGGAAAGACACTTACGTTTTTGCGCCGTGCCCTCCCCTTTGATCTGAAGGCTGTGGCAGTAACCGAAGTGTCGTACTCCCTCGAAGAAACCATTGAAGCGTCTGGCATGGAGCTGCAACCAGGTATTGCCGGCCAACTTGCCGAGGCAACGCAAGGCTACCCCTTTATGATTCAGCTCGTTGGATATTACGCATGGCAACTGGCACGACGCGCCCATACAACTGTAATTGGAGAGGAAGAGGCGAAGCGAGGCATCGCAACAGCACGCGAACGCTTCTGCGCAATGGTGATTGAGCCCGCGCTGCAGCGCATTCCGCCCACGTGCATCGCTTATCTGCTGAGCATGGCGTCCTTAGGGCAGACGAGCTCGACCAGCATGGTTGCCGATGACTTAAACAAGACACCTCAACAGGTAAGTTCCATCCGCAGTCGTCTGCTGAGAGAGTCGATCATTGAGGCGCCCTCGTACGGCAAGGTCTCATTTGCCATCCCCTACATGCGCGACTACCTCAACGAACACAAAGCCGAACTGGAAGCTGAACTGTAGAGGCGCCAATATCCCAGAGGACAGCAGGCCCCAAGCCGGTGTAGGCTTGGGGCCTGTTTTGTAGCTTTGCTCTTTTGAGCTATGCGCGCTCGTATTTCGTGGCGCGTCCTGTCCCCCGCCTTACGATCGAGTTTCGGTTGAGCAAAGATTCAAGCGCCGTCAACGTGCGCGTGCGGCTCAATCCTGTCTGTTGCTCAATCTCGCCCCGCGACAGTATTCGTCCGCCTGACAAAGCCTTGAGAACCTGGACCTCTTCCTCAGACCCTTCAAAGGCATCGATAACGGGCAATGTGACGGCCACCATGCCGCCGCGAACATCAAATACCGGCTGGCTCAAAGAATCTCGATACGCACGCCTGATTCGCGCGATTCCCGTACCAAATTTCTCGATGTAATCCAGCTTTAGAAAGACCTCAGCGACAATTGGGTTTCTGAGCACGGATATCTGCCCATACAGGTATTGTTCCGTCGTCAAACCGGCGGGCAGCGGTCCGGGTGAAGTCACAACGACGCGATCGTCGTACAGGGCAATTTGAACGTTCGCCCGAACGTCCCATGTCCGATGCACCAAAGCGTTTGCGACAGCTTCGCGGAACGCCTCAAGAGGAATTCGATCGGTTTGGACGCGTTCCATCCCCTCGATACGTTCATAACGGTAGTAGCGTGCAAACATAGCAACCGCCCTGTCCACCTGCTCAATTGCGGATAGACCTGTCGCCGTCTCGCGATCCAAGATCACATCCTCGGTATCGCCAAAACGGACGCAGTCAATGCCCGGAAAATCATTCTTATCCGCCAAAATCGCCGCGGCATTGGTATAGCCATCCTTGCCGAGCAAGCGGAGCGTACGCATGATATCCGGCGTTAGCTCGGAAATGCCGAGGTGTTCAACACACTTATGCTCAAGCGTGTGAAAACTCAAGTCCTGGCGAGCCGACGCGAGCGCGTCGAACGTTACGTTGCTGCCTTCGAGCGTCAGCCTGCCATACTCAAACCGGTCGACCTCGACCGTCGCCGAATCGTTTCGCCTGTAAGCCTTTCCCTTGCTTCGATAAGGTTTGTCCTGGCCCTCATAAACCGTAAGGATTACGGTCCCGTGTTTCTCATCGGGCTCAAGCGAGTAACGGGGCGCGGGATCCAAGCTGTCATTAATCATATTTTCGATGCGCAGACATTCAGCAACCGGATCTGCAAAACCGACGGCAATGCCCTCGTCATTAACGCCAAACTCAATCTTGCCCGTCCCGTAGTTTGCATAGGCGCTCACCGTTTTAAGAAACGTCGGCGTAACGCTTTCCTTGTATTCGACTGTAGGGCTCTCTCTAACAACCATATGCACCGCACCTCTCTATTCATACTCATCTGAATCGTATTATAAGACGAAAAACCGTTTGCGTACGGATTTCAGACAGACGCAAACGATTTTCGTCTTGATTTACGTCCGGAATTAAGACGCAAATTGCGCTTTCGTACGGCTAAATGCCAGACGCAAATCGTTTTCGTCCGTCAATACGTCCGCAATCCAGACGAAAAAGCCCCGAGCTCGTATTGAACTCGGGACTCTTTGTGCCGCGCATCTATGAGAGGAGAAATTCGATGCGTACGGGCGCTACTCCATGTAGTCACCCTGAATGGCGGCAACCTCGTCGTTCCCCGCCTGATGGGCGTGCTCAAGGCATCCGTTCCCCTCTTTATCGACGTTACGGGCAAAAAGCTCGTCGAGGAGACCATCCGCACGCACCGCGGCGTGGCCGACGCCATCGAGGCGCGCAACCCCACCGCCGCGCACGACGCCATGTATCTGCACCTGGTCTACAACCGCAACATGATCGCGGAAGGCGCGATGGCGAAAAGCGAGTAAGGGCATCGCGACAACCGATTTCAACCGTTCACCTTTTAAAAGTGAACGTTCACCTATTTTTAGGAGAATAGGGGCGTCAATTCCTCCGCTTCTCCTATACTGAGCTTGTATTAAAAGCAAGACTTATATAGATGAACGTTTCTTTTGAAAGGATCGCTATGTCTGATCTTATGGACAGCTTCCGCCTGGATGGCAAGGTCGCACTCGTGACCGGCGCCACCTACGGCATTGGCATGGCCATTGCCGAGGCGCTCGGCGAGGCCGGCGCCAAGATCGCCTTTAACGCCCGCCACGCCGACAAGGTCGCCGAGGCCGAGAAGCACTACCGCGAGCTGGGCTTTGAGGCTCACGGCTACGTGGCCGATGTCACTGACGAGGCCGTCGTCGCCGAGCTCGTCGCCAAGATCGAGGCCGATTTTGGCACCACGCCCGACATCCTGGTCAACAATGCAGGTGTTATCCAGCGCACCCCCATGCTCGACATGAGCGCCGAGGACTTCCGTCGCGTCGTCGACATCGATCTTAACGCCCCGTTCATCGTCTCCAAGGCCTGCCTGCCCGGCATGATCGCCAAGGGTCACGGCAAGATCATCAACATCTGCTCGATGATGAGCGAGCTTGGCCGCGAGACCATCGCTGGCTACGCCGCTGCCAAGGGCGGTCTGAAGATGCTCACCAAGAACATCTGCTCCGAGTTTGGCGAGGCCAACATCCAGTGCAATGGCATTGGGCCTGGCTACATCGCCACGCCGCAGACCGCGCCGCTGCGCGAGACGCAGCCCGACGGCAGCCGTCACCCGTTTGACCAGTTCATCATCGCCAAGACCCCGGCCGCCCGTTGGGGCACGCCCGAGGACCTGAAGGGCCCCGCTGTGTTCCTGGCCTCCGATGCCTCGAACTTCGTCAACGGCCACATCCTCTACGTCGACGGCGGCATCCTCGCATACATTGGAAAGCAGCCTCAATAAGCGTCACCGCAACTGCCCACATCAGGTTTCATCCACTCGTTTTTCATTTGAGTTGCGGTGAGATAAGGATTGGTTTTGGCTTCTATCAGGCAAAACAGTCCGTATTCCACCGCAAGTTAGAAATAGAAAGGTAATTCGCAATGAAAATCGCTCTGATCAATGAGAACTCTCAGAACTCCAAGAACCCTATGATTGAGGCTGCCCTTAAGAAGGTTGTCGAGCCCATGGGCCACACTGTCTTTAACTATGGCATGTATGCCGATGCCGACTCCAAGCCCCTCACCTATGTGCAGAACGGCATCCTGGCCGCCGTGCTGCTCAACTCCGGCGCTGCCGACTACGTCGTGACCGGCTGTGGCACCGGCGAGGGCGCCATGCTCGCCTGCAACTCCTTCCCCGGCGTGCTGTGCGGCCATGTTGCCGACCCGCTCGATGCCTACACCTTTGCCCAGGTCAACGACGGTAACGCTGTCGCCATGCCCTTCGCCCTCAAGAACGGCTGGGGCCAGGAGCTCAACCTCGAGTACACCTTTGAGAAGCTCTTTGGCTTTGGTTCGGGCAACGGCTATCCTGCCGAGCGTGTTGAGCCCGAGCAGCGCAACAAGAAGATCCTCGACGGCGTCCGCGCTGTGACTATGCGTCCGCTCGTCGACGTTCTGGGCGAGATCGATCAGGACCTGGTGAAGGGCGCACTTGCCGGCGAACACTTCCAGGAGTACTTCTTTGCCAACGCAACCGACGAGGCCATCATCGCCAAGGTCAAGGAGATCCTGGGCCTCTAATCGCACGACTCATTGCAGCTAACGCAAGCGGCGGTCGTCCCATGTACGGGACGACCGCCGCTTTTTGCTATCTACCGACTGACGCCGCGGGGATAGGCCTCACATGCACCAAGGGGTTGACTAGAGCTCGCAAGCAACCTTGTAGCCATCGCCGATGGCGTCGCGGATGTTGCCGCACTTGTTGGCATCGCCCAACACGTGGGTGGTAACGCCGGCTGCAGCAAGGTCGTCGGCCAACTTGGTATTGGGACGATAGCCCATGGCAAGTACCAGCGTATCGGCATCGGCGATGGTGTGGATCTCGCCGTCCTTTTCGTAGCTGATGGCATCCTCGGTAATCTCGGTCACCTTGGCCTCGGTCAGCACGTGAACGCCCTTGGAGAGCATGCGCGTGATGAGCACCGCGCGACCGGCGCCGCCCTCGTTGGCGGCGAGCGTCTTGGTCATCTCGATGACGGTGACGTCGCGATTGGCCGGCGACAGATCGTTGACCAACGGGGCCAGGTAGTCGGCCGTCTCGCAACCGACGGTGCCGCCGCCCACGATGACAATCTTCTTGCCCGGGAAAGCCTTGCCGCCCAGCAGGTCGTCAGCCGTCATAACCTGCTTAAAGCCCTGCATGAAGGCCGGGGCGATGGGCTCGGCGCCATAAGCCAGGACGACCTCGTAGCCCGCGTAGTCACGCTGAATGTCCTCGGCAGTAAGCTCGGTGCCAAATACGCACTTCACGCCGGCCTCGGCCAGGCGACGATACTGATACTTGATCACGCGGGTGAGTTCCTGCTTTGCCGGCGGAACGGCTGCGATACGCATCTCGCCGCCCGGTTCGTCCTGCTTGTCCACGAGCACCACGTTGTGGCCGCGCTTGGCGGCAATGAACGCCGCCTCCATGCCCGCAGGACCAGCGCCCACAACCAGTACGTTCTTGGCCTCGGCGGCAGGCTCGTAGCCAGCCTCGTCGCGCTCCACGTCCGGGTTGACGGTGCAGGAGATGCGCTTGCCAAACATAATGCCGTTCAAGCAGCGCAGGCAGCCGATGCAGGGACGGATATCATCGGCGTTGCCGGCAGCGGCCTTATTGCAGAACTCGGCATCGCATAGGTTGGCGCGGCCCATCATGCAGATGTCGGCAGCGCCGTCCTCGATCAGCTCCTCGGCGATCCAGGCCTCGTTAATGCGGCCGACCGTGGCAACGGGAATGTTCACGTGCTTCTTGATCTCGCGCGAGCAGGCGGCGTGCGAGGCCTGCTGCGTACCGGCGGCGGGAATCGCGGAGCCGCGCTTGATGGTGGTGCCGCCCGACACATGAATCATGTCGACGCCGGCCTTCTCCAGGCGACGTGAGACGTAAATCATGTCGTTGAGGGTCAGGCCGCCATCGGTGTACTCGTCGCCCGAGATGCGGACGTCGATGATAAAGTCCTTGCCGCAGCGCTCGCGAATCTCGGCGATGACCTCGAGCAAGAAGCGCATGCGGGCGTCGAGCGAGCCGCCGTACTCGTCGGTGCGCTTGTTGTAGAGCGGGGTCAAGAAACCGCCGAGCATGCCGTGGGCGTGCGCCGCATGGACCTCGACGCCATCGACACCGGCCTTCTGCATACGCACGGCAGCGTCGCCAAACTGATGCGTGAGCTCGTGAATCTCATCGACCGTAATGGGGCGCGGCGCCTCGCGGGCATAGGACGGGCCCACAAAGGACGGAGCGATCAGGCGCGGCGTACCCGGAATGTTAAAGGCCATGTAGGCGGGGTGGAAGAGCTGCGGCATGATCTTGCAGCCATACTCGTGGACGGCCGCGGCGAGCTTTTCCCAGCCAGGGATAAACGTGTCGTCGTAGCAGCACATGTCACCCGGCAGATAGGTATAGGTAGGCTCGACCGTCACGACCTCGGTGATGATGAGGCCCACGCCGCCCTTGGCGCGGGCACGGTAATGATCGACCAAGTCGTCGGTCACATAGCCATGATCGGCCAGGTTGGTGGACACCGGCGGCATAAAGACGCGGTTCTTGACCTCGGTCGTACCGACCTTGATCGGGCTAAAGAGCATTGGATAGGCAGAGGACTCCATACAGGGTTCCTTTCATTTGAGCCGCTCGGCGGCAGTTGCTGACGTACCTATTGTACCAGCAACCGTGCAGCACCCGACCGCACGCGCTCCCCCAGTCTCTGCTCAACCCCCAAAAAGTTGCGGTGAAATACGGGGCAGCCGAGGCTTTTCACAGCCAAAACAGTCCGTATTTCACCGCAACTAATGGATGGAATGTGTTAGAGGCCCAGGTAGCTGGTCATGCCTTCGACGGCAAGCTTGGCGCCTGCCACGGCATGAACCACGGTGAGCGGGCCGTTAACCACGTCGCCGGCGGCAAAGACGCCGGGCACGGTGGTCATGCCGTTCTCGTCGACCGAAAGCAGGCCACGATGGTCGGTCTCTAGGCCGCCCGTTGTAAGCACAAGCTTGTCTTTGGGCACCTGCGAAGCTGCAATCACAACTGTGTCGGCAGACGCATGGTCGAGCTCCTCCTCGTAGCCCACCACGTTGTTGTCCTCGTCAAAGATAGCCGTCTCGAACACCGGACCGTTATCGTCGATGGCGCAGATCGCCTTGCCGCACACAATCTCGGCACCGTCAAGCTCGGTCAGCTCGACCTCGTCGTCGATGGCCGAGATATGGCGCGAGCGTGCATACACAGTGACCTTGCGAGCACCCGAACGCAGCGCCGTGCGGGCCACATCCATGGCCACATTACCGGCACCGATGACCGCCACGTTCTGCCCGATCGCCACGCTCGTGGGATCGACCAGGTAATCGATACCAAACAGCACGTTGCCGCGCGACTCGCCGGGAATGCCCAGTTTGCGGGCACGCCAGGTACCGGTACCAACAAAGACCGCATCGTAGCCGTCGCGCAGCAGGTCGTCGATATGCAGCGCGCCACCGATGGTGGTCGAGGGGCGCACGCGCACGCCAAGCGAGCACATCACATGACGGTACTTTTGCACGAGCGCACGGGGCAGGCGGAACTCGGGGATACCGTATTCCAGCACACCGCCGATCTCGGGGCGCTGTTCAAATACCGTGACGGCACAGCCCAGCTGGGCCATCTTAATGGCCACGGTAATGCCGGCGGGACCGGAACCGACCACAGCAATCTGTTTGCCGCACGACGGCGCGGGCGCCCACTCCTTACGATCCAAATACGTTGTTGAGATATAGTTCTCGATGCTCGAGAAATGCACGGGTGTGCCCTTGCGGCCCTGAATGCAAGCACCCTCGCACTGGCCCGAATGGTTGCACACCATAGAGCAGACCGCGCTCATGGGATTGTTCTGGAACAGCAGCTCGCCCGCCTCTTCTAGACGACGCTGTTTGAACAGGTCGATGACCTGCGGAATAGGCGTCTGAACCGGGCAGCCCTTAATCTGACAGAACGCCCTTTTACAACCTAGGCAACGATTCGCCTCTTCGACAATGTGGATAGCCACGCAACTCCCCTTTTTAATGCAATCCAATGGGGGCGACGATAAAGACCCTTCACCGCCGCCCCCATACAGGTAATCTCAATCTGCCGACACGGCAAAAGCCAATGCTATAACTCGCGATGAGAAGCCCCGCAGCGAGCAGACATGTGCTCGAGTGTCGCCAGGCAGTCAGCCGCCGTCGCCGGTACGCTGTTCTCGACCACGCAGGGAATCCCAGGGCAGGCGGCAGCCGCCCAGGCCACCACAGGCTCAAAGTCATATCGTCCCGTCTCGCCCACGCCATGACACACCAGGCGCGAACCCGTACCGTCGCACCATCCGGCTCCGTCCTCGTTATCAACGATCTCAAAATCCTTGGCGTGCAGCACGCGAATCTTGCTGCCGCATAAATAGAGCATGCGCGCGGTGATTTCCTGCGCTTCGTCAACGACACTGGGGTGCAGCAGCGACACTGGGTCATAGATCACGCCGAGCGACGGGCTCGAGACGCGCTCCAGCACCTCACGGCAGCGATCTGGAGTGTTGACCGTCTCGTTCCAACCGGGCTCAATTAGAACCTGACCGCCCACGGCCTCGGCCCGATCGCAGACGTGTGCGAGTCCGTCCATAAAAGCCTCGAGTGCCTCATCAGTCGTGCGGTCGTCAGCAACGCGGTTCTGCGCATTGGGGCGACCGGTCTCGGTGCCAACCGGGCATCCGCCGAGCATCTGGGCAAAGTTCAGGCATGCCTCGTACTCGGCAATGTTATCCATGAGCTGTTGGCGATCGGGCGTCGCCAAATTCTTATAGCAGCCGAGCACGGCGACCGAAACGCCCGCCTCGTCGAGCACCGCACGCAAATGGTCGGCAAGCTCGCGGGTCAGGCCGCCTCGATCGATCCCCATCGATGCGTAGAGCACCTTGCTCGGCAGCTGAATGCACGAAAAGCCCAGCTCTCCCGCCATGCGAATGCGTTCCTCTACGGTCCCCTGCGGAAGGTCGTGTAAACGTACGCCCGGAGTAATGGCCTCCATGCTATTCACACCCCTTACGGGCATTGATGCCCGGAGTGTATCCGCCAAACGGGTCCTCGATGGAGCACACGCCCGAGGGAGCAAGCGGGTCGTGCCTGCCGGCCAGTTTGTCGTGATGCATGGTCTCGATATAGGCAAGCACCAGCGGCGCCACACCCTTTGCATCGTTTTTGACGATAGGCTCGCTCATGTAGTAACCAAACGTGCCCTCGCGGTGCGCGGTGTTTCCCAAGCCCGCGACCAGGCAGATGTTGTCGAGCGCCAGCTGGCCATCGTGCTCGGAAAGGCAGGTCTCGCAGATGCCGTCGAAGGCGCGACGGCCGTACTGGTAGTAGCGCTCACCCAACACGCCCAGACGCACGCCCTTCATGATGGCGTTGGCAAAGATCGCGCTGCCCGACTCCTCCAGGTAGTTGGGGGCGATATTGGGCAGGTTGATGACCTGGTGCCACATGCCGGTCTTCTCGTCCTGATACGGCAGCATGGCGTCGATCAGATCGTGGAACATCTTGCGGATCTCGTCCTTCTCGGCCGACATCGAAGGCGGCATAAGCTCCCAGGTGTCGATGAGCGCCATGGCAAACCAGCCCTCGGCGCGCAGCCAGAAGTTAGCCGAAAGGCCGGTGACCGGGTCGCACCAGAACTGCTTGCGGCTCGCGTCGTAAGCGTGATAGTACAGACCGTTGAGGGGGTTGCGCATCAGGTCGCGCACGACCTGGAACATATGGAAGCTGTCCGAGCAGGCACGACGGTTGTGGAAGCTCAGCTCGTACTGCATGTAGAACGGCTGCGCCATATACATGCCGTCGAGCCAGATCTGGTTGGGGTAGACGGCCTTGTGCCAAAACACGCCCTCTTTGGTACGCGGCTGGGTTTCGAGCTGACGATAGATGGTATCCATGGCGGCGCGATACTTGGGCTTGCCCACCAGGTCATAGAGCTTGTAGAGGGTTTTGCCCGCATTAACGTTATCGAGGTTGTACTCCTCGGGGTTGTAATGTTTGATGGTACCGTCGTCCTGGACAAAGAAATCGATGTAGTCGTCGGCAAAGGTCAGGTAGCGCTGCTCACCCGTGATCTCGTACAGCTCGATGAGCGCCTTGATCATGCAGCCGTCGATATAGTTCCAGGTGTTCTCCTTACCGGCGCGAATCTTTTCGATATTCCAAGCCGGCGCCTGCGGCGTAGAGGTTTCGATCAACTGCTCGATATAACGGTCCAGGATTTGATTGCAACCCATTGCTGTCCCCTCTGACGTTAATGATAGGTGAACGTTAACCCTAGTGTAACGCGAACGGGGAATATAGAGTGAACGTTAACCCTATATTCCCCGCGAACGGCAGACTTTTAACGGCAAACGGCGGCTAAGCCCGCGGCGATGCGATGCGCCAGGCGCTCATAGCCAGCCGGGCTGTAATGCAGACCGTCCGGCATATAGAGCTCGCGGTGCTCCGGCAAAAACGGGCTGATGCCGCTTTGCGCATACAGGTCAATCACCGGAACGGAGTAACGGTCACAGACCTCGAGCATCGCCTTTACGTAGGCGACCTGCGTCAACCCCAAATGGTTGAGCTCGTCGCTTGCAGGGATATCCTTCTCGTGCTTGCCGCTCGTCTTGCACGGCGTCATAAACACGAGCTTTGCCCGAGGCGAGCGTGCCGTGATGGTGCGGATCAGATAATCGAGCGCACCGTAGAACTCATGCACATCGGTACTGCCCAACTCGCCAAGCGGCACGTTGCGGCTAAAGTCGTTGACGCCGCCAAAGACGATGTAGATATCGGCCGCATCGTCGATGCCGTCCAAGCGCTCGACAAATGAATCGGTACGGTCGGCCTTGATGGCGATACGCGAACCCTTGATGCCAAAGTTCTCGACGACTGCACCTCCCAGCAACGCGCCCAGATGCGAAGTCCAAGAGATGTCGTTGCCGCCTGCGCCGCATCCGTTATCCCCCCATGTGGTCGAATCGCCAAAGCAGCAAATGGTCGATTCACTCAAGTTCTTCGTTTCCATAATCTTCTCCTCATCCGCCCATTGGCGGCCATACAGGTACGTACCGTTTATTTGCAGCATGCCGAGGGGCTATGCACGGTCGCATTTCGCAACGTGCGAATCGAGCCATTCGATATCCTCGACAAGATGTGCCACGCCCAGATGGTGTCCACCCGGACACACCTCGTGCCGCAGGCCATCTCTGCGACCCAGCAACTTGTAGGCATCGCGCACGATCTCGAGCTGCTCGTCAACATTTTTCAGCCCGCGCGAACCGTTCAGATGATCCTCTTCGCAGCTTTGCACCAGCAGCGGATGCGGCGCGATGAGCGAGGCAATATCGCCCATGTCGAGTAAGCGCCAAAGTCCGGGCGTGTAGTTGCAGCTGCAATTGCCATTGAGATGCAGCAGCGAATCATCGACACCGTACAGATAGCCCGAGACAAACGCCTTGCGCACACGCGGGTCGAGTGCGGCCAGGTACAACGTCATGTAGCCGCCACCCGAAAAACCAAAGCAACCCAGGTCATCCATGGCAATGTCGCCGCGCGCCTCCAAGTAATCGATCAAGCGCATGTTGTCCCAAACGTTGAGGCCCGCAACCGTAAGACCCAGCGGCTCGGCCATACGTGCTTGATTCAGACACGTACCGCGCAGGTAGCTGTTCTCGTCATCGCCTTGGCCCTTCCAGTCACGACGGTATCCCCAACCGCGCGCATCAGGACAGACGGTTACGTAACTCATGCGTGCCAAACGCAGACCGTAGTCGTAATTGAACTTACGCACGGCATCATCGACCGCCGGCACGCCCGTCACGCCCGCAACACTTGCGGCGCCTGCTCCCTGATGGCCATGCGGGCAGATATAGCAACACTTGCGGCCGTGTGCATCGAGCTTAGGCGACTGCGGCTCGAGCAGGTAGAACGGCATCCAAACATCGCGCTCGACCTGCAACATCGCATGAGTGCGCACGATGCCGCCGGCAACCCGCACGCGGCTGAGCTCACGAATCTCAATCGGGACGCGGTCCATAAGCGAAAGGCCCAAAACATCGTACAGACGAGTCCTGGTCGCAATCTTCCATGTCTCAAAATCTGCAGGAGTCTTGCCCGTAAAAGCAGCCGAACGCCCCTCGCGCTTCAGCCGGGCACGCAGCGCAGGTTCGTCTTCGCAGTACGTCTCGATGTGCACGGTGCGACCGTTGGCAGACAGTTCAGCCGTCTCAACCGCATCACCGTCGCCGCCCTCGGGATCCCAGCCATCCACACCGGCAAGCACCTGCTCGCGAGCGTACCCGGCGGCAGCCATCACATCGAGTTCATTCGCCCACGGTACCCAGCCGGTAGTATCACCCGCCGGCCCATGCAGAATCGCGCCAGCATACTGCACGCAGTTGTGTGCCGCCGGCTTATTCCAATCCCACCAGCCTTCGCGCTTGATATGTCGCCCCAGCCAGCAATCGATCAGCACAGTTTGCGCCCATTCGCGCCAAGGACGACCCAGGTAGACCGAATCCGGCGCCACGCCATCCGGAGCTGTAAACGAACAGCCGTGGAACACAAAGCCGTGCGGCTCGCCTTCGGGCGTCGACGCCGCCGTCACGTAGCCGTTCACGTCCATATCGCGGTTGAGCGAGCGAATCTCGCACCCCTCAAAGTAGGCACGCGCGCCGCCAAAGATAAAGTCGACATCGCCCTCGATCCGGCAACGTCGAAAATACTGGCGCCCCACCCGGCGCGGCGCATACTGTTTGGGTCCTATAAACCCGCCCGGTTTGGCCTCATGCGGCGGCAGCGGACCCAAAAACAGCGTGTCTTGGTGTCCCTTAATGCAGCAGGCATCGACAACCAGACGGTCGCCATCAGCATACAGAGCAATCGCCTGACCGACCTCGCGCCCATCGCCCGCATCGTTGACGATTGTGAGGTTCTCGAGCCGTACGTCGTCGGCATCGACCAAAACGGTATAGGTCCTAAACGTGCCGAGCGTGCCGTCGACGCCCGAGCCGTCCTCCGAAGGCATCTTGGCACCCAGGCTGCCCACGATACGCACGCTGTCGGCCGTCTCTCCCTCAATCGTCACATGCGAGCGATGAATCTCGACCCGCTCGCAATACTCGCCCGGATCGACGCGAATCATCACCGGTTGCTCGGCATCCGGATAGAGCTGATCGGCTGCCGCCAAGGCATCGGAAATCGTTGGATACGCTCCTGCCGCAGCCCTCGAAACGCGCAGCGTATAGATACTTTCGCTCATCGTCCATCACGCTCCCATGCAACGAACTGTTCAGGCCAGCCCTGAACCTGTGGCTGAATATGCTCGGCGCAGCCCTTAAATGCCGTTTGGGCCGTGGCGAGCGATGCCCCATGCTTTCCATGCGGAAAGACATGTAGGCTAAAGCCAATCCCGTGGTCGGCAAGAGTCTGCGCAAGAAGGAGGCTATTTTGAACTGGTACCGATGCATCCTCGGCGGTATGCCACAAGAACGTACGGGGGAAGCCATCGCCCACCATATTCTCGATCGACAACTTTTGAGCCAAAGCGCCATCGGCACCCGTTAGGTGTTCAAACGAACCACGATGAGCATAGGCCCCCGAGCTTACGACCGGATAGCCCAAGCAAAGTGTGTCAGGCCGAATCGACTCAGGCGATGCCGAAATCGACTCTGCAAGCCAGGGTTGGTCCCAAAGCGCCCCGAGCAAGCCAACTAGATGCCCACCGGCCGAAAAACCCATGACCGTAATCCGATCAGGATCGACACAGTACTCTGCCGCATGGCTTCGGACGGTATCGACCGCCCGCGCGAGTTCTTGCAATGCCAGCGGATAGACAGCCGGAGCAACCGAATAGTTCAGTACAAACGCTTGGTAGCCCATCGCCAACAAACGGAGCGCTACCGGCTCGCCTTCGCGCGGCGAAACGTGATCGTAGCCGCCTCCTGGCACGACCACAACTGCAGGCAGCGGTTTTAAAGCATAAGCATCTTCGGTCGGGGCAAAAACATAAGACGTAATCGTGGCAGACGAGCCATCGACCCCGACAGGAATCGTTTTATTGAGCATGTATTCCCTTTCACCATGATGCGTAGCGCAGCGCACACGGCCGTATCGCACAAGGGCTGCATTGCCGATTTATCCGACAATGCAGCCCTGGTCATCAACCCGAGTTAGGAACGGACAACCTTGTCGACGTTCTGGAGCTGCAGTTCCTCGCCGTCCTGGCCCTCGATCACCACATTTTGCAGATCGAGTACCTTGACGTTTTGCGCAATGATGCCCTGACACACCATGGGCTCAACGCCGCAGGCCATGGCCGGGACAAAGGGCTCGGCATCCGGCGCGAAGGTCACGTGGACATCCCGGAACGTCAGGCGCGTTACTTTACTCTCGGGCAGGCCCGTGATGTAGGCAGCGGCCGCGTGGCAGTTAGTGGCCTCGATATCGCAAAACGTCGTGGCACCAAAGCCGGGCGTGCGGTCGTCGACAGGCAGCGTCTCGCGAGACTGCACGTAATCGGTCTTGCCGTCCTTGTCGCAGAAGTAGAAGGAGTTGACCACGAAGGGCGTGAGCACCTCATCCATGCGAATGTGCTCAAAGGTAATGCCCTCGTTGACGGCATCCTTGCCGCGCCCGCGGCGGGTCTTGACGCGCAGGCCGCGGTCGGTGCGCTCAAAGAGGCACTTGCTCACGGTAAGGTCCTTGATGCCGCCGGCAGCCTCTGAACCCAGCACCACGGCACCATGGCCGTCGTGCATGTAGCAGTGAGAAATCAGCACGTCGTGCGTGGCGGGACGAAGCTCGGGCTCAATGCCCAGCTTGCCGCTCTTGATGGCGATGCAGTCGTCGCCCACCGAGAACTGACAGCCAAGGATGCGGACAAAGCCGCAGCTCTCGGGATCGAAACCGTCGGTGTTGTGGGAGTTCTTGGGGCCCTCGATGGACAGGCGGAGCGCATCGACGTGCTCGCACAGGATGGGGTGGATGTTCCACGCCGGGCTGTTGCGGACGGTGAAGCCGGCCAAGCTCACGTTTTGGCACTCGGACAGGAAAATCATGCGCGGGCGGGCGACCTCGCGGCCCTCCTCAGGACGGAAGATGTTCTTAAAGTCCTTGTTCCACCAGTTGTCCTCGGCAAAATCAGTCTGACCGTCGATCGCGCCGCGACCATAGATGCACACGTCGTGCACGCTCAGACCCGTAAAGGTAGAGCAGTATGTCGAGAAGCTCTCGCCCTCCCAGCGGCCCAGGGGCAGCATATCGGTGCCAGCATACCCAGCACCCTCGTCGCCCGTGACCGTACCGGGGATGTAGGCAAGCGCCGCACGATCGTGGCGAGCCAGCAGCACCGCTCCCTCGGCGAGCTCGATGTTGATATTGCTCTTAAGGAAGAGGGACTTGATACGATAGCTGCCGGCGGGAATCAGCACGCGCCCGTCCTTGGGACAGGCCATGATGGCAGCCTGGATGTTGGTGGTGTCATCATGCTCGGCATCGCCCTTGGCGCCACAGTCGCGAACGTTGATGGTAAAAGGCTCAGCCGGCGTGGTGACACCTACGCTCAGCTCACGCTCGCCACAAACAAAACGAACCAGGTTGCGCTTGCCGGGGGTCAGGCCGTCGACATAGGTCTCGACCGTATTCGTGGTACCGGCGGGCTCGTCGTTGACAAAGATCTCCCACGTATCGGCACAGGTAAAGTAGCCGCCGTCGTCAAGCTCGATCACGGCCGCGCGGGCGTTGCGCCAGATAACGTTCGTCTCCATGGATTTCTCCCTCAAAAAGATGCTCTAAAGGCAAATTGTACGCTGTTGAAAAAGGGCCGTGCCTGCCGGCGGAATTCCGGTGGCACGGCCCTGTGATTTGGACGATATGTCGGCCTTACTCGGCGGGGGTTACGCTACCGTCCTGGAAGCCAACGTTGTTGTGGGCAAAGCAGTCCTCGTACTTAAAGCCGGAGAGCTCCTCGCAAAGCGCCTTGACCTCGGGCTTGACGTCGGCCATCTTGCCACCCTCCTTGACGCGGTGAATCTCGTCGCAAAGGATGTCGCACTGCTCCTTGTCGATCTTGATGCCGCGGGCAAGGACGGCCGCAAGCAGGAAGAAGCCGGCGCAGCCGATGATCATGTAGCCGCAGATATACAGAGGCACGGTAGCGGGCTGGGTCACGGCGTCGCTATTGCCGGCGGTCTGAATGAAGCCGGAGGCAGCAAGGACGATAGCCCACACGTTGACGGCGATAGCCTGGGCGATCTGCTGGCAGAGCTGCTGCGCGGAGCTATAGATGCCCTCGCGACGACGCAGAGTGATGAGCTCATCGACATCGGGGATGTAGTTGAGCAGAACATCGGGCAGGTACTGGAAGCCGACGTAGAAGAACTTCCAGATGGCGAAGATGATGGGGTAGGCGATCATGGCGATGGCGACCGTGGAGGTGCCGTTGATCTGACCAAAGGCGAAGTAGTTGTAGGCAATGATGCACGCAGCGCAACCGACATTTGCGAGGTACCAAGACTTGTGGAAGCCCTTCTTGGCCATGAGGGCGACCCAGATGGCGGTGCAGACGATAGCGACGACCTTGCCAGGCATCTCCATCACGGACTCGTAGGACTTAGGAATCTGCAGGCAGTAGACGATGAAGAAGGACAGGCAGGCAGACCAGCAGGCAGCAGCGAGCTTCGTGGAGACCTGTGCGTACAGGACCTTGCGGAAGGACTTGTTGCGGAAGGTGGAGATAACGTCGATGAAGAACTTCTTGATACCCTCGCCGACGCTCTCGATCTTCTCCTGAGCGACCTCCTCGGGGGTGTGCTCCCACGTGGACAGGTACACACAAAGCAGCGAGATTGCCATGACCGAAGCGTTGACCGTAGCGATGATGAAGTAGCTGAACGGGTTGGTCTCGCCGAAGGTGCCAAAGCCGAAGCCCACAAGTGCAGCCATCAGGAAGCCGGCGGCGTTACCAAAGAGATGCTTGTAGCCGGTGAGGTACGTACGCTCCTTAAAGTCGTCGGTCATCTCGATGGTAAGCGGCGACAGGTTGGCAGTGCAGAACGTGTACGCGACGTTGTAGATCAGGTACAGCACAAAGTAGTACGGGAAGCCAAACGGCGTAGCCACGAAGATGAGCGGCTCGGCGATCATCATCGGGATGGCCAGCAAGATCCAGAAACGACGACGACCAAAGATGCGGCCAATCTTGGTGGCATAGAAGTTATCGGCCACAAAGCCCATCAGCGGGCAAAGAATGGCGTTGACATAGATGGCAAACGAGCTGATCAGTGCAGCCTCGCCTGCGGACAGGCCACACTCCGTGGACAGGAACAGCACCATGTAGCTGTGCGTAAAGGTCAGGGCACCGGAATTGAGCATACCGCCCATACCAAAGCCCAAGCGCGTCCAGAATGTGATCTTACGCTTTTTTCCGATCTTATTAGTCATCGAGCTCCCTCTCTTTTCTCGATTGTCTTGCAGCAAGACATTGGAGTCCACACTGACATCTGTCTGCCCAGCGTTCAGGGTGAACGTTTAGTTAGATTATGCGCGATTGCTTACGACAGGTGAACGTTCACTTGAATAATATCCTTGAACGGTCGATTATTACCGCTGAACGGACACAATTGAGATCCTCACACCTATTTTCTGCTGGTAAAGGTGCCATGCTGGACAGCCATGAGATAGGTGAACGTTTATCAGATTTTCCAACATATTCACTTAACCACGAAACGAAAAAGCCCCGCCGGGAACACTCCCGATGGGGCCGATGACATCTCGCTATGCTTGGGCGCACTTGCCGCTACAAGCAGACGCCGTCCTTCCAGATACTGATCTCGTGACAGCCACGGCGCTCAGCACTCGTGAGTTTACCGCTCGCCGTCTCCAGCACCAGCTGGTATAGATCGTGAGCAGCCTCGTCGAGCGTGCGCTCACCCGTGGCAATCACGCCGGCGTTAAAGTCCATCCAGTTGGCCTTGTGGTCGCACAGACGCTGATTGGTGAACACCTTGAGCGTAGGCGCCGGCGCGCCAAACGGTGTGCCGCGGCCGGTCGAGAACAGAATCACGTGGCAGCCGGCAGCCGTCAACGCCGTGGTGGATACCATGTCGTTGCCCGGACCGCACAGCATGTTCAGGCCGTGTTTAGTTGCCCGGCCGGCATACGGCAGCACGTCGACGATGGGGGCAGACCCGCCTTTTTGCACGCAGCCGCAGCTCTTGTCCTCGAGCGTGGTAATACCGCCGTCCTTGTTGCCGGGGCTCGGGTTCTCGTAGACGACCTCGCCGTGGCTAATAAAGTAGTCCTTAAAGCCATTGAGCATGTCGGACGCGGCGTCAAAGACCTGCTCGTTCTCACAGCGATCGAGCAGGATACTCTCGGCACCAAACATCTCGGGCACCTCGGTAAGCACCGACGTGCCGCCGCGGGCGACGACCATATCGCTCACGCGACCGATCGTGGGGTTGGCGGTAATGCCCGAAAGGCCGTCAGAGCCGCCACACTTAAGACCAATGACCAGCTCGGAGGCCGGAATGGGCTCACGCTTTGCTTGCTTGGCCAGGTCAGCCAGCTCGGACAGAATCTTGTGCCCCTCGATCTGCTCGTCGGCGACGTCCTGGCAGGTGAGGAAGCGGACGCGCTCGTGGTCGAAGTCACCGAGCTCGTCGAGCACCTGCTGATGCGTGCAGTTCTCGCAACCGAGCGACAGGAATAGCACGCCGGCCGCATTAGGATGACGCGAGAGCGCCACCAGCAGACGACGCGTCTGAGCATGGTCGGCCCCGGTCTGCGAGCAGCCAAAGGGATGCGGGAAGTAGTAAACACCCTCCAGCGAGCCATCGACCAGATCCTGGGCCTGCTCACACATGGCACGGGCGACTTCGTTGACACAGCCGACCGTGGGGATGATCCATAGCTCATTACGCGTCGCGGCACGACCGTCGGCGCGGCGGAACCCCATAAAGGTCTCGGGCTCAACGGGATCCACGACCGGATGTGTGGGGTTGTAGGTATACTCGACCTCGCCCGAAAGGTTGGTCTTCACATTGTGCGTGTGGAGCCACTGACCGGGCTGGACATCGCCCGTCACGTGTCCGATGGGCAAGCCGTACTTGATGACGTCCTCCCCTGCGGCAATCGAGCGCACGGCCATCTTATGACCCTGCGGAATATCCTCCGCGGCCACGACCTCGCCCACCCCGGGAACCGCGACGGCAGTGCCCTTGGCAAGCGGCGACAGCGCGACAATCACGTTATCGGCCGGATTAATCTGGATAGTGTTCATTACAAATGGTCCTAACCCTACAGGTTGAGCAGAAGTCGAGACGCGGGCACGCCGTCCCGCGCCCGCGTCTGCGCCGGAAATTTACGCCTGAGCGTTGGCGAAGGCCTGCTTGGCGCCCTCGGCACGCACGACGGCGAGCGCGCTGACGACAAACTCCTCAAGACCTGCGATCTGCGTAAGGTCCTCGCCCCACATCTGCTCGTTGGTGAGCACGTCGTGCACCAGCTGGGCATCGTCGGCGCCGGCATGGGCGGCGTAGAAGTCGAGCACGAAGGCGTCGTCCTGAGCGGTGTACTCGGTGCCGTCGGAGCGACGCAGGTGCAGGCCGTCGCCCTCGCGGGACACGAGCTCCTGCGTGTAGAAGGAGATGAGCGTAGCGAGGCTCGTCGCCAGGCACTTGGGCAGGTTGCCGGTCTCGGCAACGTAGTCCTTGAGCGTGGGCAGGTCGCGAGCGCGCCACTTAGCCGTGGAGTTGAGGCAGATGGAGAGCAGCGCATGATCAATAAACGGGTTGTCGAAGCGGTTTTCGACGGCGGCGGCAAAGGCCTTGCAGTCCTCGACATCCAAGTCGGCGGCAAGCGTCGGAATGACCTCGTCGTAGAGCATGGTGTTCATGAAGCCGCGAATGGTCTCGTCATGCATGCAGTCGCGCACGATATCAAAGCCGGCAACCCAGGAACCCGGAACGAAGGCGGTGTGGGCACCGTTGAGAATGCGGACCTTGCGCTTTTTGTACGGGGTGACGTCGGGAGTCACAAAGACACCCGGAAGACCAGCCTTCACAAAGGGAAGCTTCTCGGCAAGCGACTCGTCGCCCTGGATGCCCCACATCTGGAAGGGCTCGCGCACGGCCAGGAAGGGATCCTCGTAGCCCAGACGCTCAGCCACCGCGGCGGCCTCGGATGCGTCGCGGATACGGCCCGGTACGATGGTGTCGACGAGCGTGGTGCAGACGGTGCAGTCGTTGGCCATCCACTGCGCAAACTCGTCCTCCCAGCCCCAGTCGCTCACGCACTGGTTCATGATGCGCAGCAACTCCTCGCCGTTGTGATCGATGAGCTCGCAGGCGAGGACGATGACGCCCGGCTTACCGGCAGCCCAGCGGGTGTGGAGCACCTGGGCAAGCTTGGCGGGGAAGCTCGCGGGTGGCATGTCGTCGGCCTTGCAGGACGGGTCATAGGCGATACCGGCCTCGGTGGTGTTGGAGACGATGATCTCTAGGTCGTCGGAGACAGCGACCTCCATCATGGCACGGTAGTCGTCCTCACGATACGGGTTAAGGCAGCGGCTGCAGGCGCTGATCACGCGGGACTCGTCAACCGTGTTGCCGTTCTCCTTGCCGCGCACCAGCACGGTGTACAGATCGTCCTGGGCATTGATACCGTCGGCAAAGCCAAAGGCACCGCTGATGGGCTGCACCATGACGACCTTGCCGTTCCAGCCGGTGGCCTCGTTGCCCATGTCAAAGAAGCGGTCGACGAAGGCGCGCAGGAAATTGCCCTCGCCAAACTGCAGAACCTTCTCGGGAGCATCCTTGGGCAGCAAATAGCCCTTGTAGCTGATCTTCTCGAGCGCATCGTAGCTGATGTTCTCCATCTATGTGTCTCCTTAGATGTTTGTTAGCGTGCAAGCAAAACGGGGCTCCGCGTGTGGCAACGGCGCCCAGGGTTCGATGTGATTCGATGCGGGCTTAGGCCTCGTCGGTGTCCAGGTCAAAGCCAAAGTAGCGGACCGCATTGTTGTAGCTGATGTCACGCACAACCTCGCCCAGCAGCTCCATGTCGGCCGGGTACTTGCCCTGCTCGACCCACTCGCCGATCACGCTGCACAGCACGCGACGGAAGTACTCGTGGCGCGGATAGGACAGGAAGGAGCGGGAATCGGTAAGCATGCCCACAAAGTTGCCCAACACGCCCTCGTTAGCCAGAGCCGTAAGCTGCTCGCGCATGCCGACCTCGTTGTCGTTGAACCACCAGGCGGAGCCGTTCTGAATCTTACCGGCAGTCGGAGCCTCCTGGAAGCAACCCATGACGGTATCGATCATGGTGTTATCGATGGGGTTCAGGCTGTACAGGATGGTCTTGGGCAGGCCGCAGGTCTCCTGGATGGAGTTGAGGAAATCGGCGAGCTGGTCGGACGGCGTGTAGTTGGAGATGCAGTCGTAGCCGGTGTCGGGACCGAGTTTGGCGAACATGGCGCGGTTGTTGTCGCGCTTGCAGCCAAAGTGCAGCTGCATGGCCCAGCCCAGACGGACATACTCACCGGCAACGAACTGCATAAAGGCAGTCTTGTACTTGAGGACCTCTTCCTCGGTTAGCGGCTCAGCAGCCAGGCCTTTGGCAAAGATGGCCTCGATCTCGTCGGCGGTAGCCGGGACGTACATAACGTAGTCGAGTGCGTGGTCGGATGCGCGGCAGCCCAGCTCGTGAGCAACGTCGTAGCGCTTGGAGATGGCGGCCTTCATGCCCTCGAAGTCGCTGACCTCAACGCCGGCAACCTCGGAGAGGTGCCTGCAGTAGTCGGCAAACTCCTGGCCGCGCTCGATGCGCAAAGCGGCATCGGGGCGCATGGCGGGAACGACCTGAACGTCAAAGCTGTCGTCGGCGGCAATCTTCTTGTGCCACTCAAAGCTGTCGGCGGGGTCGTCGGTAGTGCAGATCATGCGGACGTTGGACTGCTTGATCAGGTTGCGGCAGGTAAAGCTAGCCTCAGCGAGCTTGGCGTTGGCAAGGTCCCAGACCTCCTGGGCAGTCTTGCCGTTGAGGACGCCCTCGTAGCCAAAGTAGCGCTTAAGCTCCAGGTGGCTCCACTCAAAGACGGGGTTGCCAACGCAGCGACCCAGGGTCTCGGCCCACTTTTGGAACTTCTCGCGAGCAGGGGCGTCGCCAGTGATAAAACGCTCGTCGACGCCGTTGGCACGCATCAGGCGCCACTTGTAGTGGTCGCCGCCCAGCCAAACCTCGGTGATGTTCTCGAAACGCTTGTCCTCCCAAATCTCCTTAGGAGAAATGTGGCAGTGATAGTCGACGATGGGCATGCCCTCGGCAAAGTTGTGGAACAGCTCCTCGCCGGTCTTAGTGCTCAGCAGGAAATCCTGATCGTCCATAAAGTTTTTCATCAAACAGCCCCTTTGCTGGCAACGCGGGCGCACGGCGCGCTCGTTATCCTTTAGGTGAACGTTCACTATACTAATCCATTGCACCTCAAAAGGTGAACGTTCACCTAACCACCACGGGGTGAACGGTAGATTTTGCCCGTTCAACGGTTGCTGGGGATGTGACTTGCATGTATTGCGGACTGGTTGGCGTCCCCGAGCACCGAACTTGAGCGCTTTTGCTCAGGTGGGTCATGTCCCGACGTACATTTTGGGAGTATTCAGCATTGGAGCGCGCCGTGCGCCATCCTCAGCGTCCTATTTGGAACGCAGATAGCGCCCGATCGGCATAAAAAGTGCCCCCGATGGCAAATTACGCCATCGGGGGCACTTAAAACAGTCGTTCTGCACCTCATTCAGGGCATGCCAATGCTGAATACTCCCAAAAATGCACGTCGCAAGAGGGGGTACCTGCTCAATCGGCTAAATACCCGCAAGTTCGCAGTAGCGGTCGACATTGCTGGCAAATACCATCTCGACGGCACCCTTCTGGACGGGCACCGTCGGGGTCCTTCCCCACAGCAGATAATCGCCCAGCGTCTTAGCGCCGCGATACGCCAGGCTCGTCGGGTCCTTATAGACAATATTGGTAAAGATACCGCGGCGCAAGGCCAGAGCACTTTCGGGAAACAGGTCGTTGCCGATCACCATGACCTGACCGGCCTTGCCGGTCGAGACGAGCGCGTCGGCAACCACTTCGGAACCAACGGCAAAAACGCTACAGATAAGTTCAGGGGCGTCCGGCGCACTCAAGCGCTTTTCGAGCTCATGCTCGAGTTGTTTGACTTGCGCATGGGCACCTGCAAGATCCTCAACCTGCCACGGAATATCACGTTCGCGCAGGTAATTGTGGAAGGCGCGGGCGGTTAGATAGTGCGAATCGGTATATGGGTCGCCTGTCAAAAGGAGCACGCGGGCGTCGGCCCCAGAAGCATGGACCAGGTTTGCCGCCTGCTCGGCCATAAGGCTGCCTGTCGTCGAATAATCGGCCAAGCTCGCACCCAAACGATTCAAATGCGGACGGTCGCCGTCGACAAGCTCAATCGTCACGCCCGCCTCGGCGATCTGCCCCAAAAGCTCAGTCGCACGATCGTCGCCCGGCGCATAGGCGAGCAAGCCATCAATCTTCTCGCCCACCTGCAGACGCTCGTCGATTTGCTCGAGTGCATCAGCGTAGCCGCCCACGCCAAATTCAACGCGCTCAACCGTAATGCCCCGGTCGATGACCTCCTGTTCAAAGCGATTGCAGCCTTCCCACAGGTAACGGAAAAAGTACGCTCCCTCGCGCGATGCGCGGGGCAGGCAAAACACCAGATTGATATCCTTGCGGCGCAGGCTTGAGGCACTTGTGTTGCGGTGATAGCCCATGGCCTCGGCCTTAGCGTTCACCTTGGCGCGCACGGATTCGCTCACGCCGGCCTTTCCCGTCAGGGCCTTGTGCACGGTATTGATGGAAACGCCAAGCTCGGCGGCTATGTCCTTCATGGTTACGCGAGCGCTCATGCGGTTACTCCGTTATAGATAAGTTGCCAATTAATAGTCCAGTTAACGATACCCCAAAAATACTCTTCGACTCGCCGTGCTCTCCCTCAAATGCACAAAGCGCCCCGCGAACGGATGCCCGCGGAGCGCTTGGATGTCCGGACCTTATTTGATACCGCGACCCAAGTCTTCGGCGATTTTGTCTACGCCCTTAAGTGCAGCGCACGTCTTTTTGTTGGAACAATGCCCCGTGCAAACGCCACCCTGAGCGCAGTCGGCGCAGGTGCCCTTGCGGTAGATGCGCACGCATACCGCGACAAACGCAATACCGATAACAGCCAGTACAACAATATCGATAGGTGCCATAGCAAGCCTCCTCTAGTTAACCACCACTTACTTTACCCCATTCTCCACCTACCAAAAAGGGACAGGTTTATTTTGGTCGGTTTTATCTGCGGAAACGCCACATCTTAACTTCTGGGGCAAAGTAATCTGTCTCCCATGCACAAAAAGCCCGGGGTCGCTGGGACACCCGGGCTCGTGGAAAGGGGTTAATCCTTATTCGGACTTAAGCGGAAACTGCGGCGGAAGCAGTGTTGGTCTCGTCCTCGTCGGTCCATGCATGCTTGGGCATGGGACGGAAGATCTGGAAGAGCATCGCAACCAGCAGCACGATGGCCACAATCGTCCAGATACCAAACTGTCCAAGAACAAGCAAGTTGTAGAACTGGTTGATGAACAGGCCGATCACCCAAGCGAAGGCGCACTCGTAACCGATGGCGATCGCAGTCCACTTGCCGGAATCCATCTGGTTGCGGATGGTGCCAATGGCGGCAAAGCACGGAGCGCACAGCAGGTTGAAGGCGCCGAAGGCAACGCAAGCGCCCATGGTGGGGAACATGCCGGCAAACGCGGTCCACAGGCTCGGGTCGGTCTCGCCCGCGTCGGCGACGGACAGCAGCGAGCCGGCGGTGGCGACGACGTTCTCCTTGGCGACGAGACCCGAGACGGTCAGCGCGGTGGCCTGCCAGGTGCTAAAGCCGAGCGGGGCGAAGATCCAAGCGACCAGGTTGCCGAGCATGGCAAGCACGGAGTAGTCCATGAACTCCTCGGGGATGCCGTCCATCGCAGGCAGGAAACCAAAAGAACCGTTGTAGCTACCAAAGTTGGAGAGGAACCAAACCACGACGGTGGACGCGAAGATGACCGTGCCGGCCTTCTTGATAAAGGCCCAGCAGCGCTCCCACACGTGCAGCGCCCAAGAGCGGATCGCCGGGAAGTGATAGGCAGGAAGCTCCATAACGAACGGCGTCGGGCGACCGGCGAAGAGCTTGGTCTTCTTGAGCATGAGGCCCGAGGCGATGACGGCAAAGACGCCCAGGAAGTAGAAGAGCGGGCTGATCCACGCGGCGGTGGTGGAAGAATCGCCGATGATGGAGCCCATGAGCAGGGCGATGATCGGCAGCTTGGCGCCGCAGGGGATGAACGTGGTGGTCATGACCGTCATGCGGCGGTCCTTCTCGTTCTCGATGGTCTTGGTAGCCATGACGCCGGGGACGCCGCAGCCCGAGGACACGAGCATGGGAATAAAGGACTTACCGGACAGGCCAAAGCGGCGGAACACGCGGTCCATGATGAAGGCGACGCGGGCCATGTAACCGCAGTCCTCCAGGAAGGACAGCATGACGAACAGCAGGAACATCTGCGGCACAAAGCCGAAGATGGCGCCCAGGCCGCCGACGATACCGTCACAGACGAGCGAATCGACCAGGCCGCCGTCCTCGGTGCCACCCGCCACAAGGGCGTCGTGCACCACGGTGGTAATACCCGGAACATAGGGGCCGTACTGTGCCGGGTCGACCGAGTCGGCATTGTCGCCCGCAGCCTCGACAGCTGCGTCGTAGGCGTCGCGACCCTGGCCGAGCACATACCAGCCGTCGGTGCCGAAGAGCTGGTCGTTGGTGAAGTCGGTCACCGTGCCGCCCAAGGTAGAAACGGCGATGTAGTACACGCAGAACATGATGACCACAAAGATCGGCAGGCCCAGGATACGATTGGTAACCACGCGGTCGATCTTCTCGGAGGTGCTCATCTTGGCCGGAGCCTTGGTCATGCACTCATCGATGATGTGCGCGATGACGCCATAGCGCTCACCGGTGATGATGGACTCGGCATCGTCGTCGCAGTCCTGCTCGCACTGGGCGACCAGCTCCTCCACGCGAGCAGCCTTCTCCTTAGTGAGGTTGATGAGCTTGCAGGCGTCCGCGTCGCGCTCGAACAGCTTGACGGCGTAATAGCGGCGCTTTTTGGCGGGAACGCTTGCCGGCAGATTGTTCTCGATGTGGTCCAGAACGTCCTCGATGGAGGAATCGAACTTGTGCTCCGGCACCTGGCCCTTAGAAGCAGCGGACTTCTTGACCTGCTCGAAGAGTTCCTTGATGCCCTTGTTCTTAAGAGCCGAGATCATCATGACCGGGCAACCGAGCTTCTTGGAAAGCTTGTCCGTGTCGATCTTATCGCCGTTCTTCTCGACCAGGTCGGCCATGTTGAGGGCAACGACCACGGGCAGACCGGTCTCGATGACCTGAAGCGCCAGGTACAGGTTGCGCTCGAGGTTGGTAGCATCGACAACCTGGACGACCACATCGGGCTCGCCGCTCATGAGGTAATCACGCGAGCACTGCTCCTCGGGGCTGTAGGGGGAAAGCGAGTAGATGCCGGGGAGGTCCGTGATGGTAACGTTCTTGTCGCTTAGGAGCTTGGCCTCCTTTTTCTCAACCGTGACGCCGGGCCAGTTGCCAACGTAGCCGTTGGCGCCGGTGATCAGGTTGAAAAGCGTGGTCTTGCCGCAGTTGGGGTTACCCGCCAGCGCGACATGGATCTGAGAATCCGCCATTCAATCCTTCTTCCTTGTGTGCCTGCGCTGCTTTCTCCGCGCAGGCTGGATAATGTGCTTCAAAGATGCTGTATTAAGTTAGAAAAACCTAACTTTATCTGCAGAAATATGCGCCGCGAGTCCTTACTGAACCTCGACGACGGCGGCCTCCTCCTTGCGGATGGAAAGCTCGTAGCCGCGCACGTTGATCTCGACCGGATCACCGAGCGGTGCAACCTTCACGACCTTGAACGAAGTGCCCTTGATGAGCCCCAGGTCCATAAGGTGGCGGCGAAGCGCACCCTCACCGTGAAGCTTGACGATGGTGGAGCTCTCGCCCACCTTAACGTCACCCAACGTCTTCATCCTCTTGTCCCCCTTTCGGTTTTTATGAAATGCTGCGGACTAACCGACGGTCATGATGTGCATGGCAACCTTGGAATCGATGCCAAAGCGTGCGCCCAGCACCGTGACGATGATATTGGCGCCACTCGAGCTCACCACGTGGATTTCGTTGCCCTCAACAAAGCCGAGGTCCTTGAGGTGGTGTTTCATGTCCTCATTGCCCTTTACACGAGACACGCGCACGGTTTCGCCCGCTTTTACCATCGAAAGCGGCATTGCCGGCATCTGCGGTCCGCAAGACATGAGTGGCTCCTAACGTCAGTTCGTCCTCAACATCGACGCGGTAAAAGTTAACCACGCCTATGTTCGCTTTAGTAAACTAACACGTGGTTAACTTTTTGGAAAGGGTCCCCATTCAGTTTTCGGAAAAGTTTCCTATACGAAACAAAAGAGGCACCGCAAAGACCGTCTCTTTGCGGCGCCTCTTGATGCCAATGAATGCGACAAAGGGACCGTCCCCTTGCAACATTGTTGTGGTTAAAGCGAGAGATTTCTGATCGATGTGACACAGGAGGCCTCATCCACGCCCGAAACGCGGAACACGATGTCCTCGCCACATTCGCCACAGAGTGCCATGAGCCCTATAACGTCGCGGCCATCGACATGACGATTGCCAATCGAAACCGACACGTCACTACGATGCTTGGCGATAATGTCATAAAGCAGCGCAACCGGGCGGGCATGCAATCCCAACGGATCTTTAATCGTCTTCGTAAATTCGACCATGTCCCCTCCCACGACATCGCACATTCGGCCGGCAAACCCAGCCACGTGGTAGCTATTGTAGCGTTAGATGCTTGTCGAGAGCTCCTCTGAACACCTCGTGGGCAAAAAGTGGCAAATATGAGTACTGCCACCAATTTAGTAGCAGCAAAATCGAGAGCAAATTGCTTACTTTAAGCGATTCGAAGGTCGCGCGCGCAGACATGGTGTAAGAGTGTCCTGAGGTCCGTCGCTGCAAGTCCCGATGTTACTCCTTCTTGAGGCCGTGCTTCTCGACTATCTCGTCCACTATCTCCCCGGCGCGCCGCCCGAGCGCGCGGCGCCTCCCCTCTGTCGGGGCCGGCCTGTCCGCGGGCTCGGCGAAGCCCTCGGCGGCCGAGGCCTCGGAGAACATGCGCTGCTGGGACCACTGCCCCTCGGTCTCCATGAGGCTCGCGCACGTCAGGCGCAGCATCTGTTAGCGTCAATATAATTTTCACCATTTCCACCAACGCATTTTCGCCAATCG
>DAWDVX010000014.1:46149-47753 GCA_052346145.1 Collinsella sp. | reverse complement strand
AGAGCGCTTGACTGGCAGTCAAGAGGTCAGGGGTTCGATCCCCCTCGTCTCCACCCGAGCATTGAATGAGGCTCCAACGCAAGTTGGGGCCTTTTTTCATATCAGTCAAATACTACTTCGCTCGAAGACCACGAGAAAGATCGTGCGTTGAATGAGCATCGATCGCATGGTAGTATTTTTCGACGTGGCGAACTGTCAAGATTGTCTTTACTAAGGCTGTGCGAGTTCATCACTTACAAGGGCTCTTGGCGCAACGGTTAGCGCAGGGGACTCATAATCCCTGGGTTCTGGGTTCGAATCCCGGAGGGCCCACCAGGTTTTTCAACAGGCCAGGCAATTTGTCTGGCCTGTTTGCTTTTAAAGGCAACAATATCTGCCAGCAAGCGGCCAGGTTGCCCGCTTCTGGACGCCTTGGGGCTACCGCGCGGGATGCGCCGGCGAAAGTTTTTCCAAAAATGTCCGTGCCTCGCCGTGCGAGGTCCCGAATAGTACTTCTTCGCACGGGGGCGTAGCTCAGCTGGGAGAGCGCTTGACTGGCAGTCAAGAGGTCAGGGGTTCGATCCCCCTCGTCTCCACCCGAGCATTGAATGAGGCTCCAACGCAAGTTGGGGCCTTTTTTCATATAGGCACACAAGGTCAAAGGCGGCACCATGATCCTCCTGGTCGACAAGATCGAAAAAAGCTTCGGCGCGCGCGTCCTCTTTAGCGGCGCATCCTTCCAGATCAACCCCGGCGAGCGCTTCGCGCTCGTGGGCCCCAACGGCGCCGGCAAAACCACCATGCTCAAGATCATCATGGGCATCGACAGCCCCGACGCCGGCCAGGTCCAGTACGCAAAGGACTGCCAGGTGGGCTACCTAGAGCAGGAAACCAACCTGGAGCAAAAGGACACCACCATCCTCGCCGAGGTCATGGCGGCGGCCAAGGAAATCCGCCGCATGGGCGAGCGCGCCAACGAGCTGCAGGCCCAAATCACCGAGCTCTCCGAGCAGGGCAAGGACGTCGACGCACTCCTTAACGAGTACGGCCAGGTCCAGGACCGCTTTGAGCACCTGGGCGGCTACGAGCTCGAGAGCAACGCCCGCAAAATCCTGTCCGGCCTGGGCTTTAAGGTCACCGACTTTGAGCGCCCGTGCTCCGAGTTCTCGGGCGGCTGGCAGATGCGTATCGCGCTGGCAAAGCTCTTCCTGCGCCACCCCGACCTGCTGCTTCTAGACGAGCCCACCAACCACCTGGACCTCGAGAGCGTCCAGTGGCTGCGCGGCTTTATCGCCAACTACGACGGCGCCGTCCTCATCGTCAGCCACGACCGCGCCTTCATGGACGCCTGCGTCGACCACGTCGCCGCACTCGAAAACCGTCGCGTGACCACCTACACCGGCAACTACAACAGCTACCTCAAGCAGCGCGAAGACAACCTGGAGCAGATGCGCGCCAAGCGTGCCGCCCAGGAGCGCGACATCGCCCACATGCAGGTCTTCGTCGACAAGTTCCGCTACAAGCCCACCAAGGCTGCCCAGGCTCAGGAGCGAATCCGCAAGATCGAGCAGATCAAAAAGGAGCTTGTCATCCTGCCCGAGGGCCACAAGCACATCGACTTTATG
>DAWDVX010000014.1:40821-46109 GCA_052346145.1 Collinsella sp. | reverse complement strand
AAGTCCTACGGCAACAAGCATATCTACAGCGACATCGACCTCAAGCTCTACCGCGGCGAGCACGTGGCGCTCGTCGGCCCCAACGGCGCCGGCAAGTCCACGCTCATGAAGATCCTCGCCGGCCTGGAGCCGCCCACCACCGGCGCCCGCGACCTAGGCACCAACGTCGGCGTCGCCTACTACGCCCAGCACGCACTCGAGGGTATGACCGAGTCCAATACCGTCCTGCAAGAGATCGACACCGTTACGCCCAAGTGGACCGTACCGCAGCAGCGCAGCCTGCTGGGCGCCTTCCTGTTTAGCGACAACGACGCAATCGAAAAGCAGGTCCGTGTCCTCTCCGGCGGCGAAAAGGCACGTCTGGCCCTTGCCAAGATGCTCGTGGCCCCCGAGGCGCTCCTGTGCCTGGACGAGCCCACCAACCACCTGGACATCGACTCTGTGGACATGCTCGAGAACGCCCTGCAAAACTTCCCCGGTACCATCGTGCTGATCAGCCACGACGAGCACCTGGTGCGCGCCGTGGCCAACCGCGTGATCGACATCCGCGATGGCAAGGTCACGGTCTATGACGGCGACTACGACTACTACCTCTACAAGCGCGAGGACCTCGCAGCCCGCGCCGCCGCCGAAGCGGCAGGGGAGAGTGCGCCGACCGCGGCCAAGCCCGCCAAGGCAACCGCCGCCCAGGCCGATGCGCCCGCCGCCACCCCCAAGCCTGCCGAGGGTAAAAAGACCAAGGAGCAGAAGCGTGCCGAGGCCCAGGCCCGCGCTGCGCTCAACAAAAAACTCAAGGGCGTGCGCAACCAGCTCAAGAAGATCGAGGCAGAGCTGGACAAAAAGCGTGCTCGCTATGACGAGCTTATGGAATTGATGGCAAGCGAAGAGCTTTATGCCGATCAGGACAAGTTCAATGCCGCGCTGGGGGAATATAACGGCCTTAAGCAAGAACTGCCCAAGCTCGAGGACGAATGGCTGGAGCTTTCCACCCAGATCGAAGAGGAGACCGCGCGTGAATTCTCGTAAGGCCGCTGCCGTGGCGATGAGCGTCATCGCCATCGCCTGTCGCATCTGCGGCATCTTTATGAGCGCGATGACCGTGCTGCTGTGCTTTAGCGGCCTGACCGCCAAGCTGCAGATTGTCGGCTTTGTCGTTGAGCTTTCTCGCGCGCTGCCGAGCGCCATCGCCGGCTACGGCGTCATCACCTCACCCTTTGGCGGCGTTTTCCGCTTGGATTACGCCATCGTGGCCGTCATCCTGTTTGTAGCTGACTACCTGCTCACGCGCGCCTCGCGCCGCGTCCGCTAGGGGAGCGCCATGTCCAGCAGCTACATCATGAACCTGCTCGCCAGCGCCGTCGCCGTCATCGTGGGCATCGTCATCCACGAAAGTGCGCACGCCGCCGCGGCCTGGGCACTCGGCGATAAGACAGCCCGTTCGCGCGGCCGCGTGTCACTCAACCCGCTCAACCATATCGATCCGTTTGGCACTATCATCCTGCCGCTGCTCATGCTCGCCGCCGGTGGCCCGGTGTTTGCCTTCGCCAAGCCCGTGCCCGTCTACCTCAACAACCTCAAGCACCCCAAGCGCGACGAGGTCCTGGTGAGCGCGGCCGGCCCCGCATCGAATATCGCGCTCGCGTGCCTGGCTGCAGCCCTCATGCACCTGGCCTATGGCAACCTCTACGCCAGCATGTCCTTTGCTGTGGCGTCTCATATCATGAACTTCGGCGCCACGTTTATCGTGGTTAACCTGTCGCTTGCGTTCTTTAACCTTATTCCGATTCCGCCGCTTGACGGCTCGTCTATCATCGTGCCGTTCCTTAAAGGCAAGGCGCTGACCAACTACTACCACCTGCAGCAATACGCTATGCCCATCCTCATCCTAGTGCTGTACCTGCTGCCCATGTGGACCGGCATCGATGTGATCGGCCGCTATTTCGACGTTACCGTGTATCCGCTCGCTGAGCAGATGCTCAACTTCGCAATCGCCGGCATCTAAGGTAAACTTACAGGTCGACCGTGCAAAACGGTCGCAACATGCACCCAAACCGCGCCGCGAAGGCGCCGTCAAAGGAGGTCGAAGATGTCGTATCGCGTGTCGACGCAGGTCTACAGCGGACCGTTCGACCTGCTGCTGCAGCTGGTAACCCGCCAAAAAGTAGATATCGGCGCCATCTCCATCAGCGAGGTGGCCGAGCAGTACCTTGCCGAGGCCGAGCGCATCGAGGCGCTGGACCTTGACGTGGCGAGCGACTTTTTGCTGGTCGCGGCAACCCTTTTGGACATCAAGGCTGCCTCTCTGGTGCCGCAGGAGGCCCCGCGCAAAGCCGATGACGACGATGACGAGTTCGACGAAGACCTCGAGGAGCTCAGCACGCTCGACGGCGACGCCTTGCGCGAGGTCCTAATCCAACGCCTGATTGCCTACAAACAGTTTAAAGGCGCGGCTGCGGCCCTCGGTGCCCGCATGCAGGCCGAAAGCCGCATGCACCCGCGTGTGGCCGGCCCCGACCCCGAGTTCTTGGGCCTCATGCCCGACTACCTGGCTGGCATCACCCTGCGCGGCCTCGCCGTCATCTGCGCCGACCTGGACGGCAAGCGCCAGACCTTCCTGCTGGAGGCCGAGCACGTGGCACCGCATCGCGTGCCGCTCGACCTGACGGTGGCCTCGGTCGACCGCTTTACCATGGCGCACCAAACCTGCACCTTCCGCGAGCTGCTGGACGGCGACGCCACCACCGAGCAGCTCGTCGTCACCTTCCTGGCCATGCTTGAGCTCGCCAAGCGCGGCTCGCTCACGCTGAGCCAAGACGAGATCTTTGGAACCATCCGCATCAACCGCGTCGAGGGCGCCGAGTCCTACGTGCCCGGCGAGGGCCCCGAGCTCACCGAATAGGAGCCGCAACCATGTCAACCCTTTCCACGCTGGAGGCAAACAGCCTCAAAGGTGCCCTCGAGGCGCTGCTGCTGGTGTCGAGCGACCCGGTGAGTGCGCCCGCGCTGGCCGGCGCACTGGATATCGCCCCCGGCGAGTGCGCGTCGCTGCTCGCCGAGCTCAAGGTTGAGTACGAGGAGGCCAACCGCGGCTTTCAGCTGCGCGAGGTCGCCGGTGGCTGGCGCCTGTTTACACATCCCGCCTACCACGATGTGGTCGAGGCCTATGTGTTGAGCTGGGACACGCAAAAGCTGTCGCAGGCGGCGCTCGAAACCTTGGCCGTCATCGCATACCACCAACCCGTGACGCGCGAGGTAGTCAAGGGCATCCGTGGCGTCAATTCTGACGGCGTCATCGCGTCGCTCGTCGACAAGGGTCTGGTGCGCGAGCTCGGCCGCGACCCCCAGCGCGGTCAGGCCATCATCTACGGCACGACCAACGCCTTCTTGGAAAAGTTCGGCCTGCGTTCCACCCGCGACCTGCCCGATCTGGAGCAGTTTGCCCCCGACGAGCAGTCGCGCCAGTTTATCCGCGAGCGCCTGCGCGGCCGCAGTATTCAGTCCACGCTCGAGGAGCAGGCCGAGGACCTAGACGAAGAGCGCGAACTGCTCGATACCGATGTTGAAGATGTTGAGGCAGTCGAGGACTTGGAGACTCTGGTCGTCGACGTGACCTCGGAGGATTTGCATGACGAGGACTAACGAAGTAGGGGAGACGCGCGCCATGGGCAACGCAGTACCCGTAACCGACGCCCAGCCCGTCTATCCGCACACCATGCGCCTGCAGCGCTTTTTGGCGCGTGCGGGCGTGGCGAGCCGCCGCGGCTCGGAGGACCTGATGACCGCCGGCCGCGTGACCGTCAACGGCCAGGTCGCGACCGAGCTGGGCACCAAGGTCGATGTCGACCGCGACCACATCGAGGTCGACGGCATGCCCGTCAAGCTCAACCAGGGCGCCGTGTACCTGATGCTTTACAAGCCGACCGGCTACCTCACCACCATGAGCGACCCGCAGGAGCGCCCTTGCGTGGCCGACCTGGTCCCCCGCGACCGCTTTCCGGGACTGTTCCCGGTGGGCCGCCTGGACCGCGACACCACGGGCCTTTTGCTCTTTACCACCGACGGCGACCTGTCACAGGACCTGCTGCACCCGAGTAAGCACGTCTACAAGACCTATCAGGCGCTCGTGGACGGCCACTTGACCGATCGCGACTTGGAACCGCTCCGCCGTGGCATCGAGCTCGACGACGGCCTATGCCAGCCGGCGATCTGCCGAATCATTAACGCGCGCGAGGCCGAGGCCGTAGCTCCCCAGGGCGTCAAGCCCGGCACCACCGCCGTGGAGGTCATCATCCGCGAGGGTCGCAAGAATCAGGTTAAGCGCATGTTGAGCAAGATTCACCATCCGGTAATTCGTCTGCATCGCTGCAACTTTGCCGGCCTGGAGCTCAAGGATGTGGCCAAGGGCTCGTGGCGCGAGCTCACCGACCGCGAGGTGCAGATCCTCAAGGCCGGCGGTATCCCACCCAAGCAGGCGAGCGCCAAACGCGGTGGCAAGCCTCAGGAAACCCTCGCCAGCCGCACGCGTCATCACGGCAGCCACGGCTCCGCACCCAAGCGTAACACCTACCGTGAGCGCTACACGGGCTAGGCAACCCGCCGCGCCCCAACGCCCGCGAACCATACCAGCACGTCACCCATCGAAAGGAAGCATTGCATGATCGTCGCCATCGACGGCCCCGCCGGTTCCGGCAAGTCCACCATCGCCAAGGAGATCGCCCGCCAGCTGGGCTTTAACAAGCTCGACACGGGCGCCATGTATCGCGCCGTCACATTCGCCGCGCTCGACCGCGGCATCGACCTGGACGACGAGGCGGCCATCGACGCCCTCGCCGAGCAGATCGAGATTCGCTTTACCAACGGCACCGGCGAAGACACGCGCCTGACCATCGACGGTAAGGATGCCTCGGCTGCCATCCGCACCCCGCAGGTCGACGCCAATGTGTCCAAGGTCTCGGCCTACCCGGGCGTGCGCGCCGCCATGCTCATCCACCAGCGTCGTGCCGCCGAGGACCGCGACATCGTCGCCGAGGGTCGAGACATCGGCACCGTCGTGTTCCCCAACGCGCAGGTCAAGGTGTTCCTGACCGCCGACCCGCGTGAGCGTGCCCGCCGCCGCGTACTTCAGCGTCACCAAAACGATGCCCAGCCGCTCACGCCCACGCAACTCGAGGCCGAAGTCGACGAGACCCTCGACGCCCTTAAGCAGCGCGACAAGCTCGACAGCAGCCGCGAGGTCGCCCCGCTCGTGCCCGCCGAAGACGCCGTGCACGTCGACTCCACCGCCCACA
>DAWDVX010000014.1:34082-40811 GCA_052346145.1 Collinsella sp. | reverse complement strand
TCGTCTCGATAATCGAGGACCTCATCAACCAAAGGAGGTAACCCATGCGCCTGTTTAAGCAGACGCCCGAGGATTACTACAACGCCCCCTACGCCGAGTTCCCAGCGTTCATCCGCGGCACCGTCGTCGTAGTCATGGCCATCCTTTGGGCCTTCTCCAAGTTCATGTGGCGTTGGAAAGTCGAGGACGCTGACCTGCTGTTTGAGCGCCAGGAAGGCCGCGGCAGCGTGGTCATCTGCAACCACACCTCGATGGCCGAGCTCCTGGCCGTTGAGACGGCGTTGTTCTTTGGGGGCCGCCGCATTCGTCCCATCTTTAAGTCCGAGTTCGCCAAGAGCAAGATTGTGCGCTGGGCCTTTAGCCGCGTTGGCGGCATCCCCGTGGAGCGTGGTACTGCCGATATGAAGTGCCTGCGCGCCGCTCAGCATGCGCTGCAGCGCGGCGAGGACGTCCTGATCTTCCCCGAGGGCACGCGCATCCGCTCACGCGAGATCAAGCCCGAGGTCCACGGCGGCTTTGCGCTCATCGCCCAGATGGGCAAGGCGCCCGTCAACCCGCTCGCCATCTGCGGCTGGTCCGACATCACGCCCGCAGGCAAAAAGCTCATGCGTCCCAAGAAGTGCTGGATCCGCGCCGGCAAGGCCGTCTCGCTTTCCGACGCACCGGCTGGGCTTAAGCGCACGGAGCGCCTGGAATGGTTTGAGTCCGAGGCCATGAACCGCGTCTACGCTATGCGAGACGAGCTGTGCGCCGAGCATCCGGGCAGGTTCTAGCCATGAGCGAGGAAGTCATGAACACTGCCGAGCCTGCGCCTGGCAAGGCAGACGCTCCCACCATCGAAATCGCAGCCCACGCCGGCACCTGCTACGGCGTACAGCGTGCGCTCGATATGGCGCTGGCCGCCGCCCCGCAGGCAGGGGAGAGCACTCAGGTCCATACCTTGGGTCCGCTCATTCATAACCCCATCGTGGTACGCGAGCTCGCTGAGGCAGGCGTTGGCTTGGCCGAGAACCTGGATAATGCCGCAACCGGCACCGTGATCATCCGCGCCCACGGTGTGGTGCCGCAGGTCATCGATGCCGCTCGCGAGCGTGGCCTTAACGTCATCGACGCCACCTGCCCTTACGTCAAGAAGGTTCACGTGGCAGCCGAGCGCCTGGTGCGCGAGGGCTACCACGTGGTGGTCGTGGGTGAGCCGGGGCATCCCGAGGTCGAGGGCATTCTGGGTCACGCCGGCGACGATGCGCAGGTCGTGAGTTGCGCCGCTGATGCGGACGCGCTGCCGTTCAAGGGCAAGGTAGGCCTCGTCGTGCAGACCACCCAGACCGCGCAGAACCTCGCCGAGGTCGTGGCAGCCATCACCCCGCGTGTGCAGGAGCTGCGCGTGATCAACACCATCTGCGCCGCCACGAGTGAGCGTCAACAGGCAGCAGCCACACTTGCCAACCGCTGCGACTGCATGGTAGTCGTGGGCGGCAAAAACTCGGGCAACACCCGCCGCCTGGCGCAGATTTGCGCAGACGCCTGCGAGCGCACGCATCACATCGAGGAAGCTTCCGAGCTCCAGGCCGCGTGGTTTACCGACGCCCACCACATCGGCATCACCGCCGGAGCCTCCACCCCGCAAGAACACATCGAACGAGCCGTCGCTCGCATCAAGGAGCTTTACCACTAATCATGGACCAGACCGTACCCGCATACGCCGCCGAGGTGGCCGATTACGGGCGCAGCCGCGACCCCGAGCCGGGTGAGGGCGCGCTCGTAAAGAACGTGCGTCCCGAATCGCCCGCGTGGGATGTGGGTATCGAGCCGGGCATGCGCGTGCTCACGGTCAACGGTGAGCAGCTGACCGATATGATCGTGTGGCTCTGGGAGGCCGACGACGACACCGTCGAGCTGGAGGTATTCGACCCGCGCGACGGTACCGTCACCCCCGTCGAGCTCGACCGCTTTCCCGGCGAGGATTGGGGTTTGGAGTTCGATGGTCCCATCTTCGACGGCATGCGTACCTGCGTAAACGCCTGCGTGTTCTGCTTTATGACCATGCTGCCCAAGGGCGGCCGCTCAACGCTCTATATTCGCGACGACGACTACCGCCTGAGCTTTTTGCAGGGCAACTTCGTCACGCTCACGAACCTCACCGACGAGGACGTGCAAAACGTCATCGCCCGCAACATGAGCCCCATGAACGTGTCGGTCCATGCCGTGAGCCCCGACGTCCGCCGTCGTATGATGGGCCGCAACGCCCAGCGCGGCATGGACGTACTCGAGGCCATCATGGCCGCCGGCATCGAGATCCACGCCCAGATCGTACTGTGCCCTGGCATGAACGACGGCGAAGAGCTGGAAAAGACCCTGCGCTTTTGCGAGGAGCACGAGCAAATCACAAGCCTGGGCATTGTGCCGCTCGGTTTTACCAAGCATCAGAACCGTTTTAGCTGGTCCTACAGCGACAAGCCCGAGCTAGCGCGCGAGACCATTGCCATGATCCGTCCCTACCAGGATCGTGCCTACGACCGCTTTGGCCGCCACACCTTCCAGATGAGCGACGAGTTCTATCTGGACGCCGGCATCGATCCTCCCGAGGCAGACTTTTACGACGGGTACCCGCAGTACTACGACGGCATTGGCATGATCCGCTCGTATCTGGACGAGACCGACGACGTGCTGGCTACCGACGCCGAGCGTCTGGCCCGCGTCCGCGAGGCCGTCGCCGCCCGCAACCAGCGGCTTCTGTGTCTCTCGGGCGCCAGCGCACGCGACACGGTGGCCCGCTTTGTGGAGTCGCCCCGGGGACTCGCCGGCACTGTCACGGCCATAAAGAACCGCTACTTTGGCGGCAACGTGGACGTGACCGGCCTCATCGTCGCGTGTGACATTCTGGAGCAGCTGCCCCAAGACCTGTCGGGGGTTATGCTCTTTGTGCCTAAGCTCATGTTCAACGCTGACGGCATGACGCTTGACGAGTATCATCGTGACGATTTACTCGCAAGCCTTACCAGTCGCGGCGCCGAGGTTCATGTGGTGTCGACCATGCCGCATGAACTGCTCGATACCCTGGAGCACATCCTTGGCATTGTGCCCGCGGACTCTAACATTTCCACTGACCCTACCCATTAAAGGAGTGCAGATGAAACCTATCGTCGCCGTCGTCGGACGTCCCAACGTGGGCAAGTCCACGCTCGTCAACCGCCTGGCCCAGACCTCGGACGCCATCGTCCATGAGTCCCGCGGCGTCACGCGCGACCGCTCGTATCACACGGCCGACTGGAACGGCCGCGAGTTCACCATCGTCGACACGGGCGGTATCGAGCCGCTCAAGAGCGACGACGTCTTTGCCACGTCCATCCGCGACCAGGCGCTCGCCGCCGCCGAGGAAGCCGCCGTCATCCTGTTTGTGGTCGATGGCCGCACCGGCGTCACCGAGGAGGACGAGTCGGTCGCCCGCATGCTCAAGCGCTGCGACAAGCCGGTCTTTCTGCTGGTGAACAAGCTCGACAACCCCGATCGCGAAAACGACAGCATCTGGGAGTTCTATTCGCTCGGCATCGGCGAGCCCACGCCGCTCTCGGCCCTGCATGGCCACGGTACGGGCGACCTGCTCGATGACATCGTGGCCCTGCTTCCGGAGGAAGAGGACGAGGTCGCCGATGAGTTCCCCGACGCGCTGAACGTCGCCATCATCGGCCGCCCCAACGCCGGTAAGTCCTCGCTGTTCAACCGCATCCTGGGCGCCGACCGCTCCATCGTGTCCAACATTGCCGGCACCACGCGCGACGCCATCGACACGGTCGTCGAACGCAACGGCAAGCACTACCGCATGGTCGATACCGCGGGCATCCGCAAGAAGAGCACCGTGTACGAAAACATCGAGTACTACTCGATGGTCCGCGGCCTGCGCGCCATCGACCGCGCCGACGTGGCGCTGCTCGTCGTCGACGCCTCCGTGGGCGTCACCGAGCAGGACCAGAAGGTCATGGGCTTGGCCATCGAGCGCGGCTGCGCCATCGTGGTGCTGCTCAACAAGTGGGATCTGCTCGACGATGACCGTAAGCGCGAGGCCTGCATGGAGACCATCGACCGCCGTCTGGGCGTCATGGCTCCCTGGGCCCAGTACCTGCGCATCTCTGCCCTCACTGGCCGCAGCGTCGAGAAGATCTGGGCGATGGTCGACGCCGCCGAAAAGACGCGCTCGCAAAAGATCAGCACCTCGCGCCTCAACACGTTCCTCACCGACCTGCGCGAGTTCGGTCATACCGTGGTGGACGGCAAGCGCCGCCTGCGCATGCACTACGTGACCCAGACGGGCGTCAACCCGCCGACGTTCACGTTCTTCGTCAACCACAGCGACCTGGTCAACGACACCTACCAGCGCTACGTGGAGAACCGCATGCGCTCGACCTTCGACTTTGCCGGCACGCCCATTCGACTCTTCTTTAGGAAGAAGGAGCAAAAGGATGCATAATCCGTTTCTGCTGACCGCCATCTGCGCCGTGGTCTCGTTCTTTATCGGGGCGATTCCGTTTGGCCTGATCCTGGGCCGCGTGTTCAACCACACCGACATTCGCAAGGCGGGCTCCGGCAACATCGGCACCACCAACGCCCTGCGTGTGGCCGGCCCCAAGGTCGCGGCGCTCACGCTGCTGCTCGACTGCCTGAAGGGCGCCATCTGCGTCCTTATCGCGCGTCCGTTCATCGCGAGCGTGGGCTATGGCTTCCCCGTGAGCATCATGGCTCCCGGTGCCGCCGGCGACTGGATGCTCGGCGTCATCTGCCTGGCAGCCGTGTGGGGCCATATCTTCTCGCCCTATCTCAACTTCCACGGCGGCAAGGGTATCGCAGTTGGTCTGGGTGTCATCCTCGCCTGGTACTGGCCTATTGGCCTGTCGCTGCTGGGCATGTTTATCGTGGCCGTCGCCATCACCAAGTATGTGTCGGTGGGATCGCTTGCCGCTGCCATCGGCCTTCCCATCGCTGCTTGCGCGGTCTTTCCGTACAGCAGCCTGGGCCTCAAGTTCTGCATGGCGATGATCGGCATCACCGTGGTGTGGGCCCATCGCGCGAACATCAAAAAGCTCATGACCGGTAAGGAGTCCAAGCTCTCGTTTACCAAGCGCGTCACCGAGCCCGACGATAAGTAGGAGAGAGTCATGAATGTTGCGCTAATTGGCTCTGGCTCCTGGGGAACCGCCGTCGCCGGCCTTGCCGCCGCGCGAGCCGAGCGCATGACCATGTGGGCCCATGGCAAGCAGACGGCCGCCGGCATCAACGGCGAGCACCGCAACCCGCGCTATCTGGTGGACTACGTGCTGCCGGAAAACGTTGTCGCTACGACGGACCTGGCCCAGGCGCTTGACGGCGCCGAGGCCATCATCTTTGCCGTGCCCTCCACGCACCTTCGCAGCGTGTGCCACCAGGCCGCGCCCTTTATCGCCGCCGATACCCCGGTGCTCTGCCTCACAAAGGGCATTGAGCCCGAGTCCGGCCTGCTCATGAGCGAGGTCATCGCCAGCGAGATCGGCAACGAGGCACGTGTCGCGGCTCTTTCTGGCCCCAACCATGCCGAGGAAATCTGCCGCGGAGGTCTTTCTGCCGCCGTCATCGCCAGCGAAGATCCACAGATAGGGGAGACCTTTAAGGACCTGCTTCTGTCAACGGCCTTCCGCATCTACCTGTCGCAGGACATGACCGGTGTCGAGGTCTGCGGCGCCATGAAAAACGTAATCGCCATCGTGTGCGGCATCTCCGCCGGCACCGGTGCGGGCGACAACACGCTCGCCCTTATCATGACACGCGGCCTGGCAGAGATCAGCCGTCTGGTGCACGCCCGCGGCGGTCAAGCTATGACCTGCATGGGGCTTGCCGGCATGGGCGACCTCATTGCCACCTGTACCTCGGAGCATTCGCGTAACCGCACTTTTGGCTACGAGTTTGCCCACGGCGTGTCGCTCGACGAGTACCAGAAGCGCACGCATATGGTTGTCGAGGGCGCCGTCGCGGCCCGCAGCGTCAGCGAACTTGCCCGTTCACTGGGCGTAGACATTCCGCTCACCTTTGCCGTGGAGCAAACGCTCTACAACGGTGTTACTTTGGATAGGGCGCTCGAGATTCTTACCGACCGCGTCCCTTCTCAAGAGTTCTACGGACTCACCGACTAGCGTAGAAAGGCTACTACCATGGGTTCCATCAAAATCGCTCCGTCCGTCCTTTCGGCCGACATGGCCAACCTCAAGGGAGAGCTCGACAAGATCGCCGGCGCCGACTACGTTCACTTTGACGTTATGGACGGCCACTTTACCGGCAACCTGACCTTTGGCGTTGACATCCTTAAGGCCGTCAAGCGCTCCACCAACGTGCCGGTCGATGCGCACCTCATGGTGTCGAACCCCGACGAGACCGTCGATTGGTACGCCGATGCCGGTGCCGACATGATCACCGTGCACTACGAGGCCTCCACGCACCTGCATCGCACGCTCACGCACCTGCAGCAGCGCGGCGTCAAGGCCGGCGTGGTGCTCAACCCCGCCACCCCCGTGTGCGTACTTGAGAGCATCATCGACGTCGTCGATATGGTGCTGCTGATGAGCGTGAACCCCGGCTTTGGCGGCCAGAGCTTTATCCCGGGCACTATCGCCAAACTGCACGAGCTCAAGGCCATGTGCGAGCGCCACGGCGTGTCGCCCATGATCGAGGTCGACGGCGGCATTTCTTCCAAGAACATTGCCGAGG
>DAWDVX010000014.1:31845-34072 GCA_052346145.1 Collinsella sp. | reverse complement strand
TTGCCGAGGTCGTCAAGGCTGGTGCCAACGTTCTCGTGGCCGGCTCCGCCGTATTTAAGTCCGAAGATCCCGCCGCCGAGGTTGCGCTGCTGCAGAAGCTGGGCAATGAGGCCGCACAGGAGGCATAAACCCTTATGACCGCAGGTCAAAACCGCATACCCGTGAATCTTGACTACGCCGCCTCGACGCCCATGCGCGCCGAGGCGCTCCTTGCGCAGCGCGAATATGACGACAGCGAGCTTGCCGGCGTCAACCCCAACTCGCTGCACTCGCTCGGCCGCAAGGCCGCCGCGCGCCTGGAGGTTGCCCGTCGCGAGATCGCCCATAGCTTTGGCGCACGCGTCCGCCCGTCCGAGATTGTTCTGACCAACGGCGGCACCGAAGCCAACCAGCTGGCGCTGCTCGGTCTTGCCGAGGGCGCTCGTCAGCGCGATCGCAAGCGCGATCGTGTAATCGTTTCGGCCATCGAGCACGATTCGATTCTGGACAACCTGCCGCTGCTGCGTGCCGCCGGCTTTACCGTCGACCTGGTGCAGCCCTGCCGCGCGGGCTACATTGAGCCTGCCACGCTGAGCGACTTGCTGAGCGACGACGTGTCGCTCGTGAGCATTATGGTCGCCAACAACGAGACCGGCGTGGTGCAGCCCATCCGCGAGCTTGCCGCTGCTGCACACGCCGCCGGCGCCCTGATCCACACCGATGCCATCCAGGGCTATCTGCACATTCCACTCGATGTCACCGAGCTGGGCGTCGATGCTATGTCCGTCGCGGCCCACAAAATTGGCGGTCCTGTGGCATCCGGCGCGCTCTACGTTAAGACCCGCACGCCACTGCGCCCCCGCATCTTTGGCGGCGGACAGGAAGCCGGACGTCGCGCCGGCACGCAGGACCTGCGCACGCAGCTAGCCTTTGCCGCTGCTGCCCGCACGCTGGTGCCCCAAGTGGCTCAGGAGCGCGAAAAGCTGCAAGCCCTTTCCGACAAACTCTACGCCACGCTTACGGCCCATCCACGCATTCATGCCACCATGGGCGACTACGAGCAGGTCGACCGTCTGCCGGGTATGGTTTCGATCTACGTCGACGGCATGGACTCCGAGGAGCTCATCATCAAGCTCGACGCCGCCGGCTTTGAGGTATCGGCAGGCTCGGCATGCTCGAGCGGCAGTATGGACCCCAGCCACGTATTGAGCGCGATGGGCATCGGTCGCGAGCAGGCATTGGGCGCACTGCGCATCTCCTTCGATGACCGCGTGAATCCGGGCGATCTGGACGAGTTTGCCCAGACGCTGCTCTCGATCGTAGGCGCAGTATGATCGTCGCCGAGCTTGAACGTGCGCTGCTGGCGCGCTACCCCAAGGCGGACGCCGAGGGCTGGGATCACGTAGGTCTCTCCGTTGGCGATCCTGCCGCGGAGATTACCGGTGTTGCCTGCGCACTCGATGCGACCGAAGCCAATGTTCACCGCGCCCAGGAGGCCGGCGCCAACGTGCTGCTAACGCATCATCCCATCTATATCAAGGCGCCCGAGGCGTTTTGTCCGTCGGATTCCACACGCCCCCAATGCAGCGCGGCCCTCTACGAGGCTGCCCGCTGCGGCGTGAGCATCATCTCGCTCCACACCAACCTGGATCGCTCGCACGAAGCCCGCCTCTGCCTGAGCGAGCTGCTGGATGCCGCACCTGTGAGCTCACTGGAGCACGTGGACGACCCCGAAGCCACCGGCCTGGGCGCGCTTGCAACGCTTAACGACCCCTGTAGCCTGCGCGAGCTCGCCGACCGCGCCGCAACGGCATTTGGCAGCGACCCGCGCGTGTGGGGCAATGCCAAGCACACTTGCAACACCATCGCCATTTTGGGCGGCTCCCTGGGCGACTTTGGCGAGCTCGCCATCGCCGCGGATGCGGATGTCGTCGTGACGGGCGAGGCGGGCTACCACGTGGCGCAAGACCTTGCCTTGCGCGGTCTGGGCGTCATCTTGCTCGGCCACGACCGCTCTGAGGAGCCGTTCGTTGATATATTGATGAACTCTACAGTTGACGCCAGGGTCGACCCCCGTCATGCGATTAAAATACTGAACCCTTGCCAATGGTGGACTGTGACAAAAGGAGAGAACTTATGAGCGCCGGCGCTACGCTACTCAAGCTGCAACAGATCGATTTGGAGCTCGCCCGCAACAAGAGCGAACTTGCCAATATGCCGGAGCTCAAGGAGCTCGCTTCCAAGCGCA
>DAWDVX010000014.1:18922-31835 GCA_052346145.1 Collinsella sp. | reverse complement strand
TACGCCCAGCGCAAGGACCTGGACATCGAGCTCGACGATCTCAACACCACCGAGATTCAGACCAACAACGCCATCGAGGCTGCCAAAAAGCGTCACGTCGACGGCTCCGACTACCGCGAGGTTCAGGACCTGGAGAATGAACTCGCTACCCTGGCCAAGCGTCTGGACAAGATCGAGCACACCCGCAAGGACGTCGTTGTCGCCCATAAGGAGGCGCTCGACCGCGAGGCCCGCGCGCAGGCCATCATCGCCAAGTTCGAGGAGGGCGTGAAGGCCGATACCAAGGCCGCTCGCGCCAAGGCTGCCGACCTGCAGGCTCAGATTGACGCCGCCACTAAGGAGCGCACCGCGCTTGCCGCTACGCTGCCGGCCGACGTGCTCACCGACTACGAGCGTCTGCTCAAGCAGTTCCGCGGCCTGGCCGTCGAGACCATCCAGGGCAACATCCCCACGGTCTGCCACACCGCGCTGCAGGCATCGTCCATGAGCGACCTCAATCACGACGGTAGCGAGATTACGCACTGCCCGTACTGCCACCGTCTCCTGGTACTCCCGAGCAAGGAAGCCTAGCGATGACGGCGGCATCCAACAATTCAATGCAACTTGAGGGAAAAACGATCCTGCTGGGCATTACCGGCGGGATCGCCGCCTATAAGTCGTGCAATATCGTGCGCCTGCTGCAAAAGCGCGGCGCGCGCGTCAAGGTCGTTATGAGCGAGCATGCCACCGAGTTCGTGGGGCCGCTCACCTTCCGCGCGCTCACGGGCGAGCCGGTCGCTGTGGGCCTGTTCGACGACCCCTCCGATCCCATCCACCACATTTCGCTGGCGCAGGAACCCGATCTGGTGGTCGTGGCGCCCGCAACGGCCAATATCATCGCCAAGATGGCCAACGGCATCGCTGACGACCTCATCTCCACCACGCTGCTTGCGACGCCGCGACCCATCGTGATCGCACCCGCTATGAACAACGGCATGTGGAAGGCGCCGGCGACGCAGGCCAACATGGCCACGCTGCGCGACAGAGGCGTGCATGTGGTGGGACCCGGCAGCGGCTACCTTGCCTGTGGCGACGTGGACACAGGCCGCATGAGCGAGCCCCAGGACATCGTCGAGGCTGTCTGTGAGGTGCTTAACCCCGCGCCTCAGGACCTGGCAGGCAAGCGCATCGTGATTACCGCCGGCCCCACGCACGAACCGATCGACCCGGTGAGATTCATTGGCAACCGTTCTTCAGGCAAGATGGGCATCGCCCTGGCGGGGGAGGCCGCACGCCGCGGTGCCGAGGTCACGCTCGTGTTGGGACCGACATCGCTCGATATTCCCCGCGGCGTGGAGTGCGTGCGCGTGCAGACCGCCGCAGAGATGCTCCAGGCGGCCCTGAGCGCCTTCCAGACGGCCGATGCGGCCATTTGCGCGGCTGCCGTCGCCGACTACACCCCCGCGGCCCCTGCGGACCATAAGCTCAAAAAGGCCAACGAGCGCTTGGATCGCATCGAACTGGTCGAAACGGTCGATATTTTGGCCGAGCTCTCGCGCCAGAAGGGCGAGCGATGCGTGATCGGATTTGCGGCCGAGACTGATAACGTTGTCGAGTACGCTGAGCGCAAATTGGCCCGCAAGGGTTGCGATGCAATTATCGCCAACGATGTCTCGCGCGCCGATTCGGGCTTTGGGACCGACACCAACAAGGCCTGGATTGTGAGCACAACGGGTACGCAAGAACTTCCCGTACTAACAAAACCCCAGCTCGCAGATACAATTTTGGACTTGCTTCAAAATTTGTAAAAAAGTTCTTGCACAAGTCTAAAGTTTCGGGTTAATATACTCCCTGTTGCGAGCGAGAGCAGAGCAACAAACAAAAGCTTCGGGACGTGGCGCAGCTTGGTAGCGCACTTGACTGGGGGTCAAGGGGTCGCTGGTTCGAATCCAGTCGTCCCGACCAGAAGTTTGCAGGTCAGGCACCTAGTGCCTGACCTTTTTTGTTTAATAATCAATTGCTTAAAGCAACGAAGAATCAACGACTAACCATCCTCCACATGTCTGGACTCTCTATGGCTGCGCTGGATAGACATCGCCGGAACGGGTATAGTATCGAAAGTTTTGTCGTTAACCAGCGGGGGAGTCCTGTGGGCATCAAAAAGAAGATCAAAAAGGAGCTTATCGGCACTTCCGATTACCCGTCGAATAAGATCTTTACGATCTCCAATTTCATCACCTTTACGCGCCTGATCCTCACCCTGGTATTTCTGTACCTGTTTGTGACGGATAACAACCGCGTCATCGCCATCGTTATCTACGCCGTTGCCGCCTCCACCGACTGGATGGACGGTCAAATCGCCCGCATGACTAAGACGGTCTCGTGGCTCGGCAAGGTCATGGATCCCATTTGCGACCGTGCGCTGCTGTTCACCGGCGTGCTGGGACTGGTGGTTCGCGGAGAGCTGCCAATCTGGGTCTGCGTGCTCATTATTGGCCGCGACATCTATCTGGGCATCGGCACGCTTATCGTGCGTCATTATCACCGTCGCCCCATCGATGTCGTCTTTCCCGGAAAGATTGCCACTGCACTGCTCATGACCGGCTTCTCGCTCATGCTGCTCGGGTTCCCCGTTATTGACGGCCTGCATCTTTTACCTGCAACCCTTACGGCCTTCCCGGGCCTCAACGGAAGCTCGGTGCCCCTCGGCATCTTCTTTGTGTACGGCGGCGTGATCTTCTCCATGCTCACGGCTGTCATCTACTCCATTAAGGGCGGAGTGGCCATTAAACAGGCTCTCGCGCATCCCGAGGACGAGGACATCGACTTTCTGAACCCTGAAATCGAAGACTGATTCGTTGGGGTATGATTACGTACGGTTCATTATTTGCGGCACGTCCGCGATAAGTTAGGGGTTGTCATGGACAACATGGTTAACAATATGCCTCAGAATGATAAGACTGCTGACGCTACCTGCGTATTCCGCGTGCCTTCAAGCGACGTCACCGTTCCCGACCTCATGGCCAACGTGCGCATCACCGCCCCCGTTCTGTCCATCGTCAAGGGTCCGCAGACTGGTGCCGCCTTTGAGCTCGAGGACGACGTGACCACCATCGGCCGCGATCCCGCGAACGGCATCTTCCTTAATGACATGACCGTTTCGCGCAGCCACGCGCGCATTATTCGCGAGGGCCTCGGCGCTCGCATCGAGGACCTGGGCTCGCTCAATGGTACCTGGGTCGACGGTGCCATTGTCAATGCAGCCCCGCTGCACGACGGTTCTTCCGTTCAGATCGGTACGTTTACGCTCATCTACCACGAGAGCACGCCGGAGCGCATCGAAACCGGTGAGTAGGGCATGGCCGAACGCAACTATCTGAGTATCGGCCAAGTCGTCAACCTACTTCGAGGCGCATACCCCGATCTTTCGAACTCAAAAATTAGATTTCTAGAGGATGAGGGGCTCATTACCCCTCATCGTACGCCTAAGGGATACCGTCAGTACTCTAAGGAGGACGTTGATCGTCTGGAGGTCATCCTGCACTTGCAGAAGACCCGCTACATGCCGCTCAACGTGATTAAGCAGCGCTTGGAAAACGCCACGGACCTGTCAACGCTCGCCTACGAGGTGGGCTTGCTATCCGATGTTCCGCTCAAGACGGAGCCCAAGGAGACTAAGCAAAAGCTGCATCCCATCGAGACCATTCCCGATATGCTGGGCGTCGAGATTTCGTTTATCCGATCGTTAGCCGAAAACGATCTCATCCGCATCATCAAGAGCCCGCAAAATCGTGAGCTTGTCGATGGTCGCGATTTTCCGATCATTCGCTACTGCTCCGAGCTGTCACGCTTCCATATCGAGCCGCGCAACCTGCGTCAGTACGTGTCTTCTGCCAACCGCGAGTCCTCGATGTTTGAGCAGGTGCTCGTGAGCATGCTCGGAATGGATACTTCCGATGACGAGCGCGACGCCAAGCTCGAGCGTGCGTTTAAGAAGCTTCACGACCTGACGGAAGGTGTACACACTGCGCTGCTCAAGAACCGCGTTTTTGAGTCGCTCAACGCCGTGGTCGAGGACGCCGACATCGATGCACTCGATGAGGAAATCACTCGCTCCGAGTCCACCAAGGCCAAAAACGAAGAGACAGCCGCGCCGGCTTCGCACGAGGATTCTCTCATAAAGCCACTCAAGGTCGTCGCCCCTTCGCAATCCGGCACCGCCACCGCGGGCAAATAACCGCTGCTGAAATTCCGGCAACCCATTGAAAGGTCATGCAATGTACGACTTCGAATCTCAAATCGTCGACATCCCCGACTATCCCGAGCCCGGAGTCATCTTTAAAGACATCACGCCGCTCTTTGGCAACCCCGAGGCGCTCAAAGCCATGACCGATGCCCTCGCCGAACACTTTGCCGGCATGGGAATCACCAAGGTCGTGGGGCCCGAGGCTCGCGGCTTTATGGTTGGCGTACCGGTGGCTGTAGCCCTTGGCGCTGGCTTTGTCCCCGCACGTAAACCGGGCAAGCTGCCGCGCGAGACCGTGAGCCAGAGCTACGAGCTCGAGTACGGCACCGATTCAATTGAGATCCATGCCGACGCTATTAGCTCTAAAGATACCGTGTTGATTCTGGACGACTTGGTCGCGACGGGCGGAACCGTCGAGGCAACAGGTAAACTGGTGCGAGATATGGGCGCAAAGCTTGTCGGTTACGGTTGTATCCTTGAGCTTGCGTTTCTCAACCCGCGCGAGAAGCTCACGCCGTCTGATGACGATGTGGAGCTCTTTAGCCTGGTGACGGTGGACTAGCCGTTACCCTTAGTTACTGGAAAGGAAGCTACATGCGCACAGCAAACACGCACAAAAACATGGCACGCTGCGCTGCTACGGCAACCCTCGCTTGTGTTTTGGGCTTGGGCCTCGCGGCTCCTGCCTACGCCGATACCGCATCCGACCTTGCCGCTGCTCGTACGAAGCTCGAGCAGATCGGTACCCAAACCCAGCAGATTTACGATGAGCTCGCCACGCAGACGCAGGCGCTCGATCAGACTGCTGGCGAGATCACGCAAAAGCAGCAGGAGATCGCCGATGGTCAGGCCAAGCTCTCGACCTATGTCGCCGGCGAGTACAAAACCGGCGGTCTGAGCCTGCTTCAGGTTCTGACGGGCGTCGATGACCTGAGCGATATGCTCAACCGTCTGTTCTACTACGGCAAAGTTTCCGATAAGCAGGCTCAGACCATTCAAGAGGTCAAGGATCTTAAGCAGCAGCTCACCGATAAGCAGGCCGAGCAGGAAAAGAACGTCACCGCTACGCAGAAAAAGGTCGACGAGCTTAACGCTCAGCAGGCTGAAGCCCAGAACGTCGTAAACTCCCTGGATTCACAGCTGCAGGCCGAGCTTGCCGCCGAGGCCGAGGCCAACGCCGCGCTGCAGGCCGGTATCAACGCCAGCACCGCCGAGAAGGCCACGGTGAGCAACGAGACTGCCGGTACGACCGAGAAGACCAACAACGGTGGCCAGACCAGCAATAACAACAACCAGGGCGGCAACACTCCGGCTCCTACGCCGGCACCTGCTCCGACGCCGCAGCCCTCCACACCTGCTCCGGCTCCGACGCCTTCTGCTCCGAGCCAGTCCGTCGACGGCGGTTCTGTTGTATCGCGTGCATACAGTAAGCTTGGTTGCGCTTATTCCTGGGGCGGAATTGGCCCGAACAGCTTCGACTGCTCTGGTTTTGTTAGCTATTGCCTCACTGGTCGCTATTGCCGCCTGGGCACCACGGGTACCTTTATGGGCTGGACGCGTGTGTCCGATCCGCAGCCCGGTGACGTTGTAGTCAACTCGTACCACACCGGCATTTACATCGGTGGTGGTCAGATGATTCATGCGTCCGACTACAACACGGGTGTTATCATCAGCTCCGTTGCCGCCGGCATGAACAACAACTACATTTTCGTGCGCTACTAAGTATTCAGATAAAGCAAACGGATATGGACCTCGTGGCTTTGAGTCATGGGGTCCATTCTTTTGCCTTTCGTGCAGTCCGCTATCTAGTTTTGAATACTAGATAGCGGCCCAATCGGTCTGCAAGATGGCTATAATTGAATGGGAACGATTAGAAAGGACCCTCTATGAGCTGGGCACTTATCTCCGATTCAAGCTGTAACCTCCGCGATTGGCAACCGACCGCGCCCCATACCACCTTTGCATTTGCGCCCCTCAAAATTCGAGTGGGGGAGCGTGAATTCGTCGATGACCTTTCGCTCGATGTTCATGAGCTCAACTGCGCTGTTCAGGCGGAGACGAACGCTTCTTCGAGCGCTTGTCCCAGCGTAGGGGAGTGGGCCGAGCTCTTCAAATTGGCAGACAAGACCATCTGCATGCCGATCTCTGAGGGCGTGTCGGGCAGCTACAACGCGGCAGCCACGGCTCGCGATATGGTTCTTGCCGAGGAGCCCGACCGACAGATTCATCTAGTCAATTCACGCGCAGCTGGCGGCAAAATGGACCTCATTTTCTTGCTGTTCGACCGCTATCTTGCAAGCAATCCGAATGTCTCATTCGAGGAAGCTTGCGCATACTTCGATAGCCTTGAACAGAACAGCAAAATCCTCTTCAGTTTGTGCAATTACGAAAACCTCGCCAAAGCCGGACGTATCCCTAAGGCAGCCGGCGTCATTGCCAACAAGCTCAATATCCGCATTTTGGGCACGGCGAGTGAGGCAGGTAAAATCGAACTCGTCGGACACACTCGTGGCGAAAAGAAGATGCTCAACAAGATCATCGACACCATGGAAGCCGAGGGTTTTACGGGCGGCGAGGTCGTTATCGATCACGTTGAGAACGAAGCTGGAGCCCAGGCGCTTGCTGACCGCATAGTCGAGCATTGGCCCGGTTCCAAGACCATCATCATGCCCTGCAACGGCCTGGATTCCTATTACGCCGAAATGCATGGGCTCATTATCGGCTACGGCATGGGCGTAGCTTCAGGCAAATAAAGTCCAACCAAGCAAAAAAACGGGCGGGACAAAGCGACAGATGGCTCTTTGTCCCGCCCGTTTTATACGTCGGCTAGCTATTAAACCCGTTGAACTTGAGATAGCTCATCAAGTAAGCCTTCGAAACAAAGGATGAAACCGCGCTGCGCACAAGCAGCGACTCACGCGTTACCTGATGCGCCGTATCGGGAACCGGCGTCTGCTCGACGGAAAACGCCGAACGAATCGATGCCTCGAGCTGATCGACCACATAATCAAAGGCCGTAGGGGCATCGTAGCTCAAACGCTGAATGTTAAAGAGTGCCTGCACCGCAGCAATAGGTAGCACCTGCTTAAAGATGCAGATAGCAATCAGGCGGGCAATCTGCTCGCGGCCATATTGCTTTTTGACCGGAGCAGGCACCAGGCCGACCTTCACGTAGTTATTGATCATCGATGGCGTAATGACGGGCTGCTCAACGCAAATGGACAGTGGCTCCATCCACAGTGCAACATACTCAATGACCTGGTCGCGGTAGAGCGTCACATTGGGCAACTGATTATAGCGCGGCAGACTCAACGTATTGAGTTTGCGAACGATATCGGACTCAATAAATGCATCGGGCAGCACAGTGGGCTGAATATCCTCAGGCTTAATGCTGACCGACGAATCAGACATCGGAATAACGTGTTTAACGTGGTTCATAAAGGTCCTCCGTTCATTTCTATATTGATTTATAGTTCAACTAGTTTTGCATACCACATAGCCGACAAGTAAAAGTGGTTTGACAGCACATTGATGCACCGTCCAACCACTTTGTTTAAAGATAGCAACCTTACATAAGATATATTATCGTACTTATCCACGGAGAAATGCGTATGCGCTGGTTGCCGCTATGGCTCCATCCGAAACAGCGGTCACAACCTGGCGTAAACGTTTGGAACGGATATCGCCAGCGGCAAATAGACCTGGCGTGCGGGTCGCCATGGATTCATCAGTCAGAATGCCGCCATCAGGCGCCAGATCGACTAGATGCTCAACAAGCTCGGTATGGGGCTGCGTGCCGGTAAAGACAAAAATGCCAAACGAGCCAGGCTCAAATGACTCGGTATGAGTCTCGCCGGATGCATTGTCCTTAAAGGTAATCGTCGTTGGCATGGCTTCGCCCGATAGCTCCACAATACTAGTTTGGTACCTAACTGTAATATTGTCTTTTGCGAGTACTTTCTGGACAACACCATCAGGCGCACGAAACTGGTCGCGGCGCAGCACGATGGTCACACTGCTGGCGATTTCTGACAAGAACAGGGCTTCCTCGCAGGCGGCATTGCCGCCACCGATGACAAAGACCTGTTTACCGCGAAAGAACATGCCATCGCACGTCGCGCAATACGAAACACCGCGACCGCGATACGTATCCTCGCCAACAAAACCAGCAGATCGCGGCGTAGCACCCATGCAAGCGATAACACTCGAGGCCAGCGTATCGCCCATATCATGATGCACCGTAAACAGCGCTGCATCGGCATCGTAATCGATACCCGTAACCATGCTCCATGCGACCTGCGCTCCCAGGCCCTCTGCATGCTGCTGAAAACGCTCGCCGAGTTCGGCGCCACTCAAGAGCGGAATGCCCGGATAGTTCTCGACTTCATTGGTCGTGGCGATCTGTCCGCCCGACATGCCCTGTTCAATCACGGTCGTCGTTAGGTTGGAGCGCGCCGCATAAATGGCCGCAGCATAGCCCGCAGGGCCGCCACCGATAATCGCAACATCGATCGGCTGATCGGTAGTCATGAAGAGACCTCCTGTCGAAAGATTGGCGTTCTTTGCGCTCATACCCAAATTTAGGCGAACGTGACACTCATGCACTACAATGATTCATTGCGAAACAAAGATGAAGGGGAGTTATCGATGGATCAAACGCAGACGAGCAACGACGCTCCCCTGCCAACGCAAAGCACTCCCCAACCGGAGCAAATGACCGTTTCACCTGCACAAAAACCCCTAGTAACCATTGTACACGCATCGGTTGGATCGGGCCACAAAGCCGCCGCCAACGCGATTGCACAAGCATTTGACCTTATCCGCGGCACCAAGGGAATCCCTGAGGATGTTGAGATCGAAGTCCTGGATATCCTCGATTTTGGACGCATTAGGTTCGATGGTAATAAAACAGCAGCGTCGTTTACCGGCGCCACGCGTCCCATTTACGACCTGACCTGGCGATATACGCTTACAGGACATCTGCTCTGGGGCGGCGGCACGGCATGGTCGCGAATTATGTTCCCCGCCTTCAACGAATACGTCCGGACCCGCAAGCCTATAGCCGTGGTCGCAACACACATTACGGCGGCCAACGTCGCTGTGGGCGCCCGCGTCATCACGGGTATCGATTACCCGGTCATCTGCGTGCCGACCGATTACGAAGTCGAAGGCTTTTGGCCCCACAAGGACACCGACCTGTTCTGCGTAGCCAACGAATTTATGGCCGAGACACTTCGCCCCCGTAAGGTTCCCGAGACCAAAATCCGCATTACAGGCATCCCCATTCGCGCCGGGTTTGATACGGACTACAATCGCGAGGAAGAACTCGAGAAGTTCAATCTCCCCGCTGACAAGACCGTTGTGTTGGTGATGGCCGGTGCCAGTTTGCCTCAACCGTACGTTCGCTTTCGCGCGGAGATGGACCGCACACTCCCCTTCCTGCGCAGCTTCGAGGACATGCACTTTGTCTTTTTGCCGGGCAAGGATGAGGAATACGCCACCCGCCTCAAGACGCTCTTCGACGCCATGAAGCTCGAAAACGTCACGGTTCTGGACTACGTGGACGACATGGCGGCCCTCATGCACGGCTGCGACCTCGCAATCCTCAAATCGGGCGGACTCACCGTCACTGAGTGCCTGTGCGCGCATCTGCCGATGATTCTGCTGGGCAAATCATACGGTCAGGAAAAGGCCAACACCACGATGCTCACCGGCATGGGCGCCAGCATGCATGTCACCACCGCACGTGAACTCATCGTAACCCTACGTCACTTGCACGACCATCCCGAATCACTCAAAGCCCTACTCATCAATGGCGAAGTACTACGCCGCCCCCACGCAGCCGAAGACATAGCCATCGCAACCATGGAGCTCGTAGGCAAACCCCAAAAGCGCAAACGAGCCTTCTGCCGCTTCTACTGGGGCGGAAAACCCGCGCATATCCGCTAGCTTCGGACTGTCCGCTTGCCTGTGGGAGGGCCCTATATATCATCCCGTGCTCAAACATTCTCGCGTTGCTGCGAAACTGCGCGCGGGATGATATATAGGGCCCTCCCACAGGTAAGCTGCGTTAACGTACCAGCGGCTATACCAGATTCCCCACCAGTAGAATCTGCAAAGGGGGACCAGAAAATATAAATACAGTAAGTCGATGCGACAAAGGAGGCGTCCCTTCATCGCATCGACTTACTAGAAAAGTAAATATTGTTTCAAGCGAGTAGCCGCCCGCCCGGGGCTTACCTATATCGTTCCACGCGCAGTTTCGCAGCGAGCGAAACGACGCGAGAATGTTTGAGCATGGAATGATATGTGTGAGAGGCGGGCGGGAGGGATAAGAGCGTCCCTAGGCGACGCCGCTGGAGCCGAAGCCTCCTTTGCCTCGGTCGGTTTCGTCTAATTCGGCTACTTCTACGAGGTTGACCGTGGGGACTTCTTGGATGACGAGTTGGGCTATGCGGTCGCCTTTGTTGATTTGGATGTTGTTGGAGGGGTCTAGGTTGATGAGGATAACCTTGAGTTCTCCTCGGTAGTGGGCGTCAATGAGGCCCGGCGTGTTGACTATAGACAGGCCCTGCTTAATGGCCAAGCCGCTGCGGGGCTGGACGAAGCCGGCGTAGCCATCGGGCAGGGCGATGGCCAGCCCAGTAGAGACCAGACGGCGTTCGGAGGGCTTCAGGACGCAGTCCTCGTTGGAGCGCAGATCCAAGCCGGCATCGGTGGGATGGGCGTATTTGGGAAGCTCGACGGTGGGGTCGAGACGCTGTATGTTGACGGTAATGCTGGACATGGAATCACCTTAGCTTGTCGAGCTCTTGCAGAAACTCATCGACGTCTTTGAAATCGCGGTAGACCGAGGCAAAACGGATGTAGGCCACCTTGTCGATCTTGGCCAAGCGCTTGAGCACCATGTCACCCAACTCATGGGACGTGACGGCCGTCAGCGTGCGAGAGCGCAGCTCGACCTCGATGTCGTCGATAATCTCATTGAGCTTCTTAGTGTCGATATCGCGCTTGATGGTGGCGCGCATCAAGCCGACGAGCAGCTTATTGCGATCGAACCGCTGCTTGGTTCCGTCTGACTTAATGACCTCGATTGGGTCTTCGCATCGCTCAAACGTTGTAAAGCGATAGTTACACGAGCAACATTCGCGACGGCGCTTAATGGTGTTATTTGACTCCTGCATACGAGAATCAACGACGCGGGTATGTGCCTTGCCGCATTTGGGACAGCGCATGGTACCTCCTCTTAAACGATAACAAGGGTACCATGCGCAGCGCGATAATGATTACGAACGAGCAGGAACCTTAAGATGCGCACCGGCGGCGAGCGAACCATGCTCCAGATGATTGACGTTACGGATCATGTCGGAAGTCTCTTGCGTGGAAAGGCCTTCGATTGGATATTCCTCGGCAAGAGACCAAAGAGAATCACCAGGCTGAACGCGAATGGTCTCGTAGGTAACGTTGGAAACGGACTCGGCATACGCGGCGTGACGAGCGCTAAAGACCGACGTAGCGAGGACAAAGAAGAGCGTAAGCGCAACGGCAACGGCGACAATCGTCGGAACCTTCAGGGCAACGCGAGCCGGCGCGACTACAGCCTGCTGATTGCGAGCAGGCTTTACGGTCAAAGGCTGAAAGCCGGAGCGGCCGCCCTGAACAACCGTAAAAGTGGGTTCTGCAGGCGTCTCGAGCTTAAGGGCGAGGTTTCCCTGGACCATATTCGTTGCGTTCATCATGTTCTCCTCTCGCGTGTTTTGCTGAGAACAGTTTTATCAAGCCGCGCGGACAAAAATGTCTAGCGCGAGAACGAATGTTCGGTTATTATTATCTTCGAACAGTTGTTCCTGTCAAGCAAAATTCGAACATTTGTTTGACATGGGTAGAGAGGATGCCCTGATGGCTCGCAAAATTACCAAGCGTCAGCAGCAAATTTACGACTTCATCAAGGAATATCAGCAAGAGAAGGGTTATCCGCCCAGCGTGCGCGAGATGGCTTCTGCCGTGGGCCTTTCCTCCCCCAGCACCGTGCACGCCCACTTATCTGCCTTGGAGGCGCGCGGGCTGCTCAAGCGCGATGCCACCAAACCGCGCGCCCTGGAACTCTTTAACGAGGACGGCTCCTCTGTCTCAATTTCTAAATCTGACGAGCCCACCGCACCTCGCGGAACGGTCTCGCTACCGCTCGTTGGTCGCGTCGCGGCTGGGATCCCCATTCTGGCCGAGCAGAACATCGAAGACACTTTTACTATCCCGACCGAAATCGCCACCGATCAGGGTTCCTTTATCCTTGAGGTGCATGGGAGCTCAATGATCAATGTCGGCATCTTCAATGGCGATTACATCATCGTCCGTGAACAAAAGAGTGCCATGAACGGCGAAATTGTCGTGGCCATGATTGATGGTTCAGCGACCGTCAAGACGTTCTACAAGGAGCAGGGACGCGTACGCCTACAGCCTGAGAATGACACCATGGAGCCTATCTATGCAACGAATCCCATTATCTTGGGCAAAGTCGTCGGCTTGATGCGCCGGTTCTCGTAATGCAAAAACGCATCACCATCTTTGATACCGTCCGCGGGTTTACGATGATTTCAATGGCAGGTTTTCACGCTTGCTACGATCTCGCCTATCTGTACGGCTGGGATATGCCCTGGTTTACCCAGACTGTCTTTCAAGACATCTGGC
>DAWDVX010000014.1:0-18912 GCA_052346145.1 Collinsella sp. | reverse complement strand
ACATCTGGCGCGCCAGCATCAGCTGGGTATTTTTGTTTATTGCGGGTTGGATGTGCACCCTTTCGCGCAACAATATCAAACGTGCCGCCAAATACGCCTTAGCAGCACTCGTCGTCTGGTTGGTAACAACGCTTGTCTCAGTAGACGATTCGGTTAATTTTGGCATCATCTACTGCATGGCCGCATGTACCGGCATCGTGGCGTTGACCGATCCCGTCCTTAAGAGGATATCGGCGAGATGGGGCATGTCCCTATGCCTTGTGTTGTTCGCCCTCACCTGGAGCATCCCCAAAACAATCTACCCTGTCCCCTACCTGGCGTGGCTGGGATTTCCGAGCCCTGGGTTTGTTTCAGGTGATTACTACCCCATCATCCCATTTATCTTTATGTATCTTGCAGGATACTTCACCGCACATATAGCGCAGGGAATCGATAAGACCGTCCCTAGCTGGGCCTACGCCAACCCCCTGCCGGCTCTCGCCAGCCTTGGACGTCATGCACTCCCCTTTTATCTGCTACATCAGCCCATCATACTGGGCATTTTGGAGCTCGCCTACTCGGTGCGATAACGCTCGAGCCGCGGTGCAACACGAGCCGGCAGTTTCGCCACAATACGAACGCCATCCTCAAGATATTCCTCATGCAAAAGGGTCCCCTGCTCATGCACGAGTGTAATGAGCGCACCTTCACGATATGGAATGTCGGCTGAAAGCAGTACATCGGTGGCAGCTGCCTCGCGAGCAATGCGATCGACGAGATCGTCGAGCCCCTCGCCCGTTTGGGCCGAGAACAGAACGGCCTCGGGATAGCGACGACGGAAACTCAATCGATCAACGCTATCGAGAAGATCGATTTTATTGAACACCGTAAGCGTCAAACGCTCGCCGGCACCGATCTCGTCAAGAACGCGATCGACTGCCTCGAGCTGGCGCTCGTAGTCCTCGTCAGAGGCATCCACAACTTTAAGGATCAGATCGGCACCAAGAACCTCAGACAGTGTGGACTTAAAGGCATCAACGAGACCATGCGGTAGCTTTTGAATAAAGCCAACGGTATCGGTAATCGTCATGCCACGACCGCCGGGCAGGCGATACGAACGCGTCGTCGGGTCGAGCGTAGCAAACAGCTTGTCCTGCGAAAGTACCGTAGATCCGGTCAGACGATTGAGCAACGTCGATTTACCCGCATTGGTATAACCAGCTAACGCGACGCGAAACGCCGGTGACTCAATGCGGCTCTTAGACTGGACATCGCGACGCTGTTCAACCTGCTTGAGCTCACGACGAAGCGCAGCGATCTTATTACGAATGAGGCGACGGTCAACCTCGAGCTGGCTTTCACCCTGGCCAAAGCGAGAACCGATGCCGCCGCGCGTCTGCTCCTTGGCGAGATGGCTCCACATGCCACGCAGACGAGGCAACAGATATTGAAGCTGTGCCAGCTGTACCTGTAGGCGTCCCTCACGCGTCTGAGCATGCAGGCCAAAGATATCCAGGATCAGTGCTGTACGATCGATAATCTTTACCGGCTCGCCCACGGCTTTCTCCAAATAGGATTGCTGCGAGGGCGATAAATCGTCGTCGAAGATAACAACATCGACATCCATACGATGCACGAGCCCGCAAAGCTCCTCAACCTTACCGGAGCCGATAAACGATTTTGGATACGGCTTAACCAGACGCTGTGACAAACGCGCCACGCACTGAGCGCCAGCCGTATGGGCCAGACGCTCAAGCTCGTCAAGCGAACGATCGAGCGGCCACGCATTGTCGCGCCACTCAACACCAACTAATATGGCACGCTCGGGCTCGGGTGCCGTGGGAACAAAGGGGAAACGGGCCATTAGGCAGCCTCAATACGATGCAGGATATCCTCAACGACCCCATCGATCGTAAACTCGTCCATATCGAACCACACGACGCGGTCATCGCGTTTAAACCACGAAAGCTGACGTTTGGCATAGCGACGCGAACGCATCTTGATGAGTTCGCGAGCCTCATCCATGCTCGTCACGCCATTGAAAGCATCGACGATCTCTTTATAGCCAATTGCTTGCATCGACGTTAGGGCATCTCCCAGCCCCTGGTCCATAAGACCGCGGACCTCATCGACAAGACCCTGCTCAAACATCAGATCGACGCGTAGGTTAATGCGTTCATAGAGCACCTCGCGATTTCGCGTCAAGCCAAACCATAGGGCATGATAATGCTCGCGCGGAACACTAAACTGACTTTTTTGCTGTGCATAGGAGATACCATCATCATGCATCTCGAGCGCACGAATCACACGGCGCACATTATGGGGATGAATAACAGCAGCAGATTCTGGATCGCGCTCGGCAAGCAGGGCATGCAGTTCTTCCTCGCCAATACGCTCGGCAAGCTCCTGATAGCCCGCACGGCGATCGTCCTCAAGTTCACCCGAGGGAAAGTCCATCTCATCAAGGGCGGCCTTAAGATACAGCCCCGTACCCCCGCAAAACACCGGTAGGCGGCCCTCGCCAAGCAAGCGCTCAACATGCGCGCGAGCGTCAGCCTGATAAAGCGCAGCAGAATATGCCACACCCGGCTCTACGATGTCGACGAGACGCAGCGGCGCCGTACACTCATCGGGCGCCATCTTTGCGGTACCGATGTCCATGCCGCGATAAATTTGCATCGCATCGCACGACAGCACTTCGGACGAAAGACGAGCTGCCAAACGGTCGGCGACATCACTCTTACCAACCGCCGTCGGACCGACGATCGCAACGGCGGAAAGACCTGCCCTGGGAGAAACCATTAGCGCGGCTCGCCCACAACGGAGCCGGACAAATACCAGGTCTTGGCAACGTCAACGTCAACATCAACGATCTTGCCAACAAGCTGATCGATGCTGTAACCCTCGGGGATAGGCGCATGAACGGTCTGATTCTTGGGACTCTTGCCCAGCAGGACCGCATCGTTCTTCTTGCTCGTGCCCTCAATGAGCGCCGGCACCACAGCATGAAGCTCACCCTGGTTATACTCGTGTGCCGTGGTCTCGATAACCTTAACCAGGCGGTTGAAACGCTCGAGAATAACCTCATGCGGCGTAGGATCGTCAATCTCGGCGGCAGGGGTACCGGCGCGCTTGGAATAGATGAAGGTATAGGCCTGAGCATAACGGACCGTCTCGGCAAGTGAGAGCGTCTGCTCAAAGTCCTCTTCAGTCTCGCCCGGGAAGCCAACGATAATGTCAGTCGAGAGCGCGATATCGGGCATGCGATTGCGGATGCGATCGACCAGGCCCAGATAGTCCTCGCGTGTATAACGGCGATTCATCTCTTTGAGGATCCGCGTCGAACCTGACTGGACGGCCAAGTGCAGCTGCGGCATAACGGCAGGCGTTTCGGCCATGGCGTCGATGGTCTCGGGCAGCAGGTCCTTGGGATGCGAAGACGTAAAGAAGATGCGCTCCACACCCGTATCGCCCACGGCACGCAGCAGATCGGCAAAACGCGGCTTGCCAAACAGATCGCGACCATATGAGTTAACGTTTTGGCCCAGCAGCGTAATCTCACGCACGCCCTGGCGCACCAAACCGGTCACCTCGTCGACAATCTCCTCGAAGGGGCGGCTCTTTTCGCGACCGCGCACGTACGGCACGATGCAATAGGTGCAGAAATTATTGCAGCCCGTCATGATGGGCACCCAGGCGTGATACTGGGTCTCGCGATGCCACGGCATGCTCAGGGCATCCGTATCCTCATGCTCATTGGTGCGGATATGACGCTTGCCGTCAAGGAACGCCTCGGCAATGAGCTCGGCCACATGTGCGATAGAATGCGTGCCAAAGATGACATTGACGTTATCGACGTTGGTGAGCAGGCCCTCGCCATCACGCTGCGCAATGCAGCCGCCCACGGCAACCACACGCTTGCCCGAAGGCGAAGGCGGCAGGCTTTTGCAGGAATTGCACTGACCGTACAGGCGAGTATCGGCGGCCTCACGCACACAGCATGTCATGAAGACAACGATATCGGCATGCTCGGGATCGAGCGCCATGAGGCAACCATACGAATCGAGCAGACCGCTCACGCGCTCGGAATCGTGCTGATTCATCTGGCAGCCAAAGGTGCGGATAAAGTAGGTTTTACCGGCAAGAATATCGCGTACGGAACGCTGGTCCATGTGCATAAGTCCTAACGATGGAAGGGAGGCGAATCGAGACAAGCAGAAGCTATGCCACAGGCTTAACATCATCCATGACGACGTTATCCATAGCAGCTCGATTGATCTGGTGAACGTAGATAGAAAGGCGGATGGCCGTGCGCGACTCCCCGTTAATGAGGATGTCGGAGAACACGGGCGCGCAGGAAATATCAAAACCGGTTGGAATCAAAAAACCGCGCGCGATAGCCACGGCCTTAATAGCCTGGTTGACCGCACCGGCGCCGACACACTGGATGTTGACGGGTACACCATCCTTGACCATGCCGGCGATGGCGCCGGCAACGGACGCGGGCGATGATTTGCTTGATACCTTCAGGCAATCCATGAAGAAACTCCTGCGTTTAAAAGTACGTTTTAACTGCAATAACTTTATCGTACCGAGTGGACTCGGTAAAGGCACTATTCCTCTTTGGCAAGATCGAAGGTCACGGTGATTCGATCACGCGAAACACGAATCTTTGGGTCGCCGCAAAGGTTGAGATAGTACCGAGCGGCAAGGTCATTAAAGTCGCGCTCCACAGCACGCGAAAACTGTGCTATGTCATCCTTGGCAATACGTAGCCCGCGACGATCCTTCGCGAGATCGACAGGAGCCGGCGCATGCGAGGACGAATCACGCTCGCGCAGCAGACGCGCAGTCACACCGCGAACGGGCTTAATCTGCCCTGCCAAAATGCGATGGGCCGTGCGCTCAGACATCTCAAGACCCAAACCCGAACAGATACGGATAAAGTCCTCGGCATCAGAGGCAAGGCCTAAACGATCGACAACTGGAAGCTCGCTCTCGTCATCAATGAACAGGAGACGCGACGTATCGAGCCGACTTGACGCCTGAGCATAAAGGGTCGCGGCAATCTCAGACGGAGAACCAAGATAGACATCGCAACCACGCAACTCCTCGAGCGCAAACTCACAAGCAGCGCGAATAATATTATGCGGACCGCGAGCACAGACATAACGTCCGTCCTCATCCTTGACAGCCTGGGGCCAGCTGGACTGATCGGCACGCTCACTGAGGCGGTCGGCCGCAACGCTCACCTTAAAGGCCGAGCCAAGATCGACACCTGACGTGACCACACGGGCCTCATCGGTGTTCTGCTTGATCGAAAACAATGCCATGCCACGACCGTGAACGCCCCAACGGTCCATCTTCATACTCTCGAGCTTGGAGGTGACGCGGGCATCGAAGATTCGCTCTTGCATATCCTGTGGAACGCCCGAACCGTTATCCAGAAAGACAAGCGTGCGGACGCCATCTTCCTTGGTCGTGGCGAGATAGACCTTGTCGGCGCCAGCATCGCGAGCATTACGGAGCATTTCGATGACGATATCCTCGACATTCTGAATGTCGTGCTTTGCCTGGCGCCGCTCGGCCTCCGAAACGCGGAGGCGGACATACCCCTCGCCAAGGTTCTCCTCGACGCGAAGGTTGCCCTCCCCCGACATCGACGCGATAAATGAGATGAGCTCGTTCGCGTCGCTCATGTTATTTAGCGATATCGACAGCGCGGCTCTCGCGAATCACGACGACGCGCACCTGACCGGGATACTCCATCTCTTCCTCGATCTGATGGGCGATATCGTGAGCCAGGACCGTGGACTGGGCATCGGAGATCTTGTCCGGCTGAACCATGACGTGGACCTCGCGACCAGCCTGCATGGCATAGGTACGCTCGACGCCTTCATGGGAGTTGGCGATCTCCTCGAGCTTCTCGAGACGCTTGATGTAGTTCTCGGCAGACTCGCGACGGGCACCGGGGCGAGAAGCAGAGACAGCATCAGCGGCCTGTACCAGGACATCGAGCACCGTGTTAGGGTCGACATCGGCATGGTGAGCCTCGATAGCATGAACGATAACGGGCTTCTCGCCATAACGGCGGGCAAGCTCGGCGCCGATGACGGCATGCGGGCCCTCGACGTCGTGGTCAATTGCCTTGCCCAGGTCGTGCAGCAGACCGGCGCGCTTGGCGGTCACAACGTCCAGGCCAAGCTCGGAAGCCATCACGCCGCACAGGTCAGAGACTTCGAGGGAGTGCTGAAGCACGTTCTGACCAAACGAGGTACGGTAGCGCAGGGCACCAAGGGTCTTGACGATCTCGGGGTGCAGGTCGTGAATGCCGGTATCGAAGGCAGCCTGCTCGCCAGCCTCGCGCACGCGCTGCTGAACCAGGTCGGCAGCCTTGTGATACATCTCCTCGATGCGGGCGGGGTGAATGCGGCCGTCGGCGATGAGGTTCTCGAGGGCAACACGGGCGGTCTCACGACGGACCGGGTCGAAGCTCGAAAGAACGACGGTCTCGGGCGTGTCGTCAATCACGAGGTTGACGCCGGAAACCTGCTCGAAGGTCCGGATGTTCCTGCCTTCGCGGCCGATGATGCGTCCCTTCATCTCATCGTTGGGAAGGGGAACCACCGAAACGGTGACCTCGGCTGTGTGGTCGGCAGCGCAGCGCTGAATCGCCAGGGACAGAATCTCCTGGGCGGTCTTGTGGCACTCGGCGCGAACCTGCTGCTCGGACTCGCGAATGATCGTGGCGGCCTCGTGGGTGACCTCGCCGCGAACCTTATCGAGGAGCTCCTTGTGGGCATCCTCGCGGGTCAGGTCGGCGATACGCTCGAGCTCGGAGGTCTGCTTGGCGCAGAGCTCCTCGAGCTCGCGAGAGCGCTTCTCGACCTGACCGGCCTGGCTGGACAGCTGGTGCTCACGCTTGTCGAGAGCGTCGTTTCGGCGATCGAGGGACTCCTCGCGCTGCATCACACGGTTCTCGAGCGTACGAATCTCGCTCTTACGCTGCTTGTCCTCGGCCTCGGCGGCCTGCTTGTTCTTGATGATCTCCTCTTTAGCCTCGAGCAGAGCCTCTTTTTTGAGGGTCTCGGCCTGACGCTTAGCATCACCGATCAGGGACTCAGCCTGTACGTGTGCCGACTGGATCTTTTCGTCGGCCTCGTGAAGACTACCCTGCTTGGCGGTGCGCATGTAGGCAATGGCGGCGATGGCACCCAAAACGATGCCAACGAGCGCTGCGATGATAGGCATGCTCACTCCTTTTTATGGATTCGTTACACAACAAAGCGAACCGTCCTTACGAACGGCTCGCGACATTTGAGTAATATGGGCGCAGCTTATGCGGGTCGGATACAGATAAACATATAAACAAACTCATAACAGATGAGCACATATCACAAAGCAAATGACAGTGTTTATCGTACGTTGAACCACAACAACTGTCAAATAAATGGCCCCGGCACGGCGGCTAAAACGCGGTGAACGGCAGGGCCACAAAACGCATACGCCTAAACCGCACATTCCTCGCGTTCGGCATCGAGACGTGCCTTAACGGCATCGGCGGCGATGTGATACGAGAAGCCCTTGCCCATCAAAAACCGAACCAGTTTTTCGAATCCACGCGTCTCTGGAACACGCCGCTTGGCGAGCAGGGCTGACGCACGCGCCAAATCGTCTTCGACGGCAAAATAATCCTCGGGATAACCGGGAATGTCATCGAGCACAACATGACGTCGCTTGAGCTCGGTCTCGATTTTGCGCTGTCCCCAACCGCGCCGCTTGCGCTCCTCGATAAAGTACGAGCAAAAGCGGTTCTCGTCTAAAAAGTGATACTCGGTGGCGCGCTCGACGGCGAAATCGATCGCGGGCTGGTGAAAGCCGTAGCGAGCCAGCTTGTCACGGACCTCACCCGTCGCATGGTCGCGGCGCGATAGCATCTCGGTCACCATGGTAAGTGCACATTTACGCTCGATGAGCTGCACCGCCTCACGAAAGTTGTCCCAATCACAGGGAAGATCGGGGCGGTTTTTGACATACAGGCGCGCGACCCGCATGGGAATCCAAATGGACCGCTCAAAACCGTCCTCAAGCTCACAATCGATATGTGCGCAAGGCTTTTTGGACGCATACCCGCTCGAAAACGAGGAGGCCGCCTTCTTATCGGGAAAGACGACCGTGGCCTCGGTCACCGTATACGACATGAGCGTAACCGCTACTCGTCGTCATCATCGAGCATAGCGGAACCATCGATGGCGTAAAGCTCATCAAACTCCTCAGGCGCAGGCTGATCGGTCAGCTCGACCTCGGACGGAGCATCGTCATCAAACTCAAGTCCGCAGGCAAGGCGAACCTTATGCTCAATCTCGTCGGCGCAATCGGGGTGTTCGCGCAGGAAAGCCTTGGCGGCCTCGCGACCGTTGCCGAGCTTGTCCTCGCCATAGGCAAACCAGGAGCCCATCTTCTTGCAGATGCCGCACTCGACAGCCATGTCCAGAATCGAGCCCTCCTTAGAGATGCCCGTACCGTACATGATGTCGAACTCAGCAGAACGGAACGGAGCTGCCACCTTGTTCTTAACGACCTTGGCGCGCACGCGGTTACCGATAACCTCGTCCTTAAGCTTAATGCTGTCGATGCGGCGAATGTCGATACGCACTGAAGAGAAGAACTTAAGGGCGCGACCGCCCGTCGTGGTCTCGGGGTTGCCGAACATGACGCCGATCTTCTCACGCAGCTGGTTAATGAAGATGCACGTCGTGTTGGACTTAGACAGCGAGCCGGCGAGCTTGCGGAGCGCCTGGCTCATCAGGCGAGCCTGAAGACCGACCGTAGTGTCGCCGATTTCTCCCTCGATCTCGGCACGCGGGGTCAGCGCGGCGACGGAGTCGACAACGATGGCATCGATGGCACCAGAACGCACAAGCATGTCAACAATCTCGAGCGCCTGCTCACCCGTATCGGGCTGGGAAATGAGCACCTCGTCGATATCCACGCCGATGCGCGCGGCATACGTGGGATCGAGCGCGTGCTCGGCATCGATAAATGCCACAACGCCACCCATTGCCTGGGCCTCGGCCAAGATCTCAAGCGAAAGCGTCGTCTTACCGGAGGACTCGGGACCGTAGATCTCGACGATTCGGCCGCGCGGCACACCGCCGATACCCAGAGCGGCATCGAGTGCCAGAGCGCCCGTAGGGATGGCCTCGACCTCGAGCTCGGGGCCACCGTCGCCGTACCTCATGATGGAACCCTGGCCGAATTTCTTCTCGATCTCGGCCTTGGTGGTGGCGATCATCTCATCGCGCTCTTTACCCGTCGTGCGAGCATGAACGGTACGTACGGGACCTGAATTCTTGGCCATGAATAGCCCTCCTCTTAACAACCTGCATCGATAATAAACGAACGGCTGTTCGTGGTCAACCGTTCAGATAAATCATATGCAGCCGACCTTTCCAAAACCCAACCAAACGCCGACCAAACACTGACCAAAATCTTGACCGCAGGCGAACCAAGAAAATCATGACGAGGAAAAATACGACAACTACCTGCACAAAGATAAAATTCGCCGGAGGTCCCTATCTCCACAATTAAGGGGCCCGGAGGCCCCTTAAAACACGTCTATTCCATAGGGTTGAGCACAAGGGCAATACGACCCAATGCCTCCGTGACCGCATGGGCACGAACACACGAACGGTCGCCCTCATAGTGGCAGCGCACAGAATCGACAACCGACGCTCCCCCATTGGCCGAGCGATACGCCCAGCCAATATAGAAGGTTCCGGCCGGATCGTCCTCGGTGCCACCACCGGGGCCGGCATAGCCCGTCGCACTCACGGCGATATCGCTCTGGTACAGCTCCAGCGAGCCGGCGGCCATCTCGCGCGCCGTCTGATACGACACCGCGGTATAGCGGTCGAGCGTCTCCTGCTCAACACCCAGCACGCGATGTTTAATCTCATCGCAATAGGTCACCGCACCGCCGCGGAGCACCGCCGAAGCACCCGGGATATCGGCAATCGTCGAGGCAATCATGCCCGCCGTCAGAGATTCAGCAGTCGAAACTGTTACGCCGCGAACGCTCGCACGCTCGACAATATCGCGCGCAAGTTCCTCGTTGCGCGCGGCAATCTGCTCAAAAGACTCCGTCATACCTACCAGGACCTAGACCGAAAAGACGATCTTGCGGCAGTTCCAGAAGTACTGGGCGCCCGAGATAACGGTCAGGATAACGGCAACGGCGTACAGGAAGCGCGAAACGCCATAGATACCGAGCGTCAGCGCCACCGGGCCCAGGTTAAGGCCAGACATCGCGAAGACGCACAGGTAGCCACAGATCGAAACCATCGTAGTCGCCGTCTTGTACTTGCCGAGCTTATCGGCTGCAACAACCACGCCGGCAGCGCTCGCGACCATGCGCAGGGCGCTCACCAACAGCTCGCGGAACAGAATGATGAACACAGACCACACGGTCACGGCGCCAAAGTCCAAGAACAGCAGCAGAGCCGAGAACACGAGCAGCTTATCGGCAATAGGATCCAAAAACTTACCGAAGTCGGTGATCTCGTTGCGGGAGCGGGCCAAATAGCCGTCAACCTTGTCGGTGCACGACAGAATGACATACAGAATGAAGGCGGCGGCCGCGAGCGGGCCGTCGAAGGTGCTCCAATCCGTACCGGCAACACTCGTGTGGGACAGGGCCGACACAATCATGAACACCGGGATAAAGACGATACGCACGCACGTCACGATATTGGCGGGCGTCCAAACACTCGTCAGTTCCTTATTGCTCTCGTTAGCCACAACGCTCTCCTACTCAACCACATGACCGATGAGCTCGTAGCAGAAGCTATCGGTAAACTCGACCGTCAGAATATCGCCCACGGACGCCTCGCTGGCATCCAAGTGCACCGCGCCGTCGGAATCGGGCGCCTGGAACCAGGCGTGACCGATGAGCTCGGCGCCGTCCTCGGTCTCCTCGATGCCGTCAACGATCACCTGGGCACGCTCGCCCACGTGCGCGGCGGTCGCGGCAAAGCCGAGCGACTCGGCCAGGTCCATGGCCTCCTGGGCGCGCTCGAGCTTGATCTCTTCGTCGACCTGGCCTTCCATCTTGGCTGCCAGGCTGCCCTCCTCCCGCGAGTAGGCAAAGACGCTCGTGTAGTCAAAGGCCACGGTATCCATAAAGTCGATGAGGTCACGAAACTCGTCGTCGGTCTCGGTCGGGAAGCCGACCATGGCCGTCGAGCGAATCACGATACCCGGGATGCGCTTGCGCAGGTCGCTAAACAGATCCTCAAGTTCCTGACGCGAACCGGAGCGACGCATGGCCTTAAGGATGCGGGCGTCGCAGTGCTGCACGGGGATATCGATATAGGGCAGCACCTCGGGCGTATCGCGAATGGTCTCGATGAGCTCATCGGTCATTCCTTCGGGCTGCAGGTAGAGCACGCGAACCCAAACGTTATGCGGTAGCACGGCCTCGGCAACGGCCTGCAGCAGCTGGGCCAGATTGCGCGGCGAGCCCTCGGCGACGCCCTCGTCGGCAAAGTCGGTGCCCCAAATGCCCGTGTCCTGACCAATCAGCACGATCTCGCGCACACCGCCGTCAACCAGGTCGCGAACCTCGGAGATAATGCTCTCGGCATTGCGCGAATGATAGCGACCGCGAATGTAGGGGATCATGCAGAAGCTGCAGAAGCGGTTGCAGCCATCGGAGATCTTGACGTAGGCAACGGCGCCCTCGACAGTACGCTTGACATGCGGAATATAGGCTGCGATCTCACGCTCCACGCCCAGTACGCCATCGATGACAGAGACGATACCGTCTTCCTCATCGGCCTTCACAAAGGCAGCGACCTCGGGAAGCTCGTCGGGCAGGTCATCGCCGTAACGAGACGGCACGCAACCGCACATGACGATGGGGCAGGCGCGAACGCCGTCCTGCACCTCGTTAGCGAGCTCGAGCGTGGTCTCGATGCTCTCGGACGTCGCCGAGGCGAGAAACGAGCACGTGTTGACGATAGCGATATCGGCATCCTGCGGATCGAATGCCTCCTCGTAGCCCGCAGCGGTCAGCAGCGAACGCATGCGGTCGGTATCGACCTCGTTCTTAGCGCAGCCAAGCGTGATGTAGAGTACGGAACCCAACGGAGTATCCATGTTGGAGAACGGTCCTTTCGAGTAAATTAGCGGTAGTTGGTAAACTGCAGCGGCTGGCCGTAGTCCTGGTCGCGCAGGAACTGGATCACCGTCTGAAGCGCGTCCTTAGAGGCCGAGGTAACGCGCAGCTTATCGGCCTCGATGGTCACCCTGACCTTGAGCTTTTGATCCTTGATGTCCTTATTAATCTTCTTGGCGGTCGCTTGGTCGATGCCTTCGACGATATGGCCGAGCACGCGCACGGTACCGCCCGAAGCCGCCTGCGGCGCGTCCCAGGAGACAGCCTTGAGGTCGATGCCGCGCTTGATGAGTTTGGAGCTCATCACGTCAATAATCTGCTTAGAGACAAAATCGGCCGGGGCATTGATCGTAAAGAGCTTATCGCCCTTCGAGAGCTCGATCGTGGCACCGGAATCCTTAAGGTCATAGCGCTGGGAAATCTCGCGCGTGGTCTGCTGGAAGGCGTTGTCGACCTCCTGCATGTTGACCTCGGACACAACGTCGAAGCTGGAATCTTTAACCATGGTTCATCCTTTCGCTTACGAGCGGCTTAGTAGCTGTCGTACGAATAGTCGGTAGAATCGGTTGCCGCTTGACCATCGGCAGCGGTATCGGTGCCATCAGTGGACTGGGCATCGGTGCCGTCGGTGCTGTCGGCACCATCGGTGGAATCGGCACCATCAGTACTTTCGCCATTCTCGGAGTCAGTCGTCTCCTTCTTGGGAACAGTGATGGTCACGCGTGCCACGCCCGACGTCTTGGTGTCGTAGCGAACCTTTTCACCGTTCTTGGTAACGGTGACGTCGGAAGGCTTGGATGTGGTGATCTCGATCGAGGACTCGGGCGTGTACTCCTGCTCAAAGGGGCCGGTCGCTTGGGCGCCATAGACCGACTTGCCGTCGACCTTGACCTCAATCCAAGCGGTCTTACCCTTGGCGACAGAGACCTTAACCTTTGTGACCTCGTTTTCTTCCTTCTTGGCCGTCGTCTTGGTAGCGTCCGAATCAGTCGACTCATCCGTCGGCTCATCGGTGTCATCGTCCTCGTCGACCGTTTCGGTCTTCTTAGAAGACTTCTTGGTCGTCATCTTGGTAGCAGTGGGCGTCTCGGGCGTGTTCTCGGGCGCCGAAGATGCGCAACCGCGCAGAAGCACCACGATGAGCGCAATCAACAGCAGCGCAACGGCGCCGATGCCGGCGTAGACGATACGCGGATCGAGCCCGTTGTTTTGAGGAGTACGTGATCCGCCGCGTCCACGACCGGAACTGCTGCGGCCGCCTCCCTGAGGCATACGACCGCGATTGCTATCGGAACGGCCGCGATAGCCGCCCTGGCCCTGAAGGCTGCGCTGACCCGAGTGGGGCGCAAGTTCACCGCGGCCTTGATAGCCACGCTGGCCCGAACGCGAAGCCGAGGAGCGCTGGCCATACGGTTGTGATTGAGAGCGAAGACGCGGCATCACCTGCGTGGTATCGGCATCCGCATAGCCACCGCGAGAGCGTCCCGTAGAGGCACCACGGTAACCGCGATCGGAATAGCCGCCGTCGCCGTAGCCGGCACGAGGGTCACGCGCCACGCCGCGGGCAGCGGGAAGCGCACGGTCCTCGGGCATCGGCGTACTGCGGAACCGGTCACGCTGTGAGCGAATCTCCTCGCCTGAACCCGTCTCGGTAATATAACCGGCCTGCTGAGGACGCTGTCCATAGCGGGTCGAACGACCGCCCTGAACCATCAGGAAGCGCCCGTTGTCCACCGAGGAACGCGAATTGACGTAGCCGGCGGCGTCCTGAAAACGACCGCCCTGCTGGGACGTCTCGCGTTCGTATGCCATCAGGTCGTCAAAGTAGGCATTGACGACCTCGCGCGGATTGAGGCCCAAAAAGCGAGCATAGCTCGAAATCATGCCCTGCGCATAGCCGCGCGGCGGCATCGAAGCAAAGTTACCGGTCTCGAAAAACTCGATGATCTGCGGCCTGATTTTGATGGTGTTGGCGACTTGCTGAATGGAAAGGCCCATTCGGCGACGCTGCTCGAGCAGCATGTCACCAAAGCGTGCAGCCATCAGAATCCTCCAAACTCACGATCTTCACGTGCCATCTCGGCGTCGACAGATTCCAGCGCGGCAAGCCCCTCCTCGTCCAGCAGGACCTCGCGCGGCTTGGAACCGTCGGGCGGACCGACGACACCCTTTTCTTCCAGCATGTCCATAATACGCCCGGCGCGCGCATAGCCAACCTTCAGGCGGCGTTGCAGGCCAGATGTGGAGCCAAGCTGCGATTCCACCACAATATGGGCGGCTTCCCAAATGAGAGGATCATCGTCTTGCGGCTCGGCGACTCCGGTGCGGACAATGCCGCCGCCACCCGCCATGGACATGGAAGCGGGCGCCACGGCAGACAGGATCTCCTCGTGGTAGTCGGGCTCGCTCTGCGACTTGACGAACTCGACAATCTCGTTGATTTCGTCATCCGAGACAAAGCAGCCCTGGATACGGCGAGGCTTGCCCCAGTCGACCTTTGAGAACAGCATGTCGCCCAAACCAGTGAGCTTTTCGGCGCCCATCTGATCAATGATGACGCGCGAGTCGATACCCGTGGCGACGTTAAAGGCGATGCGGTTGGTGATGTTAGCCTTGATAAGGCCCGTCACCACGTTGGAGCTCGGGCGCTGCGTGGCCACGATAAGGTGGATACCGGCGGCACGGCCCAGCTGAGCAATACGCACGATCGAGGCCTCGACATCCTTACCGGCGACCATCATCAGGTCCGAGAGCTCGTCGATGATGATGACCAGGTAGGGCATCTTTTGCGGCGGGTTATCGTAATGCTCAAACTCGCCGGCGGCCTGCTTTTCGTTGTAAGTCGAGATCTTACGCACGTTGAGACGCTCGAAGACCTTCAGGCGACGCTCCATCTCGGACACGGCCCATTGCAGAGCGCTCGCGGCCTGCTTGGGCTCGGTCACTACAGGCACGTAAAGATGCGGCAGACCGTTATAGCCCGCAAGCTCGACGCGCTTGGGGTCGACCATGATCAGGCGAACGTCCTCGGGAAGGGCGCGCATGAGCAAGGTCGTGATGATGGAGTTGATCATGACTGACTTACCGGAACCCGTGGTACCGGCGATCAGCAGGTGGGGCATCTTGGCAAGGTCGGCGACGACCGGCGTACCCTCGGCATCTCGACCGATGGCGAGCTCGAGCGGACCGCCCTTCACATAGGGAAGCACGTCGCCCAGGTTGACGTTCTGGCGCTTGCGATTGGGGATCTCGATACCCACAAGCGAGGTGCCGGGGATCGGGGCAAAGATACGCACGGACTGGGCAGCAAGCGATAGCGCGATATCGTCCTCGAGGCTCGAAATCTTGCTCACGCGCTCGCCCTCGCCAGGTTGCAGCTTAAAGGTCGTCACCGTGGGGCCGGCGATCCAGCCGACCACGCGGGCACTACGACCAAACTCCAGCAAGGTGGACTGAAGCGACTCGGCAGTCTGTTCCAGCTCCTTGTCAGAAGACGCGGAGGAAGCCGACTGCGGGTTGGCATGCAGAATCTCAAGTGGCGGAAGTTTGAGGCCGTCCTCTTCTTCGCCCTCGTTATCTGCGGCGCCGCCGTCCGCTCCCCCATCGCTAGCCGCAGCCGATTCGACAGCACTCAAGGCAGGCGCATCGGCAACCTTGGGATGCTTCAAGAAGTCGGGGATCTGAGGTGCTGCCGAGACAGGATTCACGGCAAACGGCGGCTCGGACTCGTCGATCTTATCGGGGTCGTCTTCCATCGAAAGCTGACCGGTTACCTGGTCGCGCTTTGCATGGCGACGCGGCAGCAAAGTTGTCTTTGCGGTCTCAATCGGAGCCTCGTCGTCCTCGTCATCGCCCTCGGTGAGCTCAATCTCGCTCTCGGACCAAGACGGGTCGGGCTCACTCGTATTGAGTTTGGGCGCAGCCTTGCCCTTCTTGGCATGGCGGCGCGGCAACAGCGTCGTCTTAGCGCGCTCAGCTTCCACGGCATCGGACACGTCGACAAACGGATCCTCGTCCTCGTCGTCATCGTCCAAAACCGGGTCCACATCGTTGCCCATGACCGTGGTCACGGCAGCATCGGAGCCCTTTTGACGAAGAATGCTCAGGTGAGGACGGGCAACGCCGGGCACCGACAGGGCCTCATCGTCACCCCACGGACTCGCGTTGACGTCGGCACGACGGCGCTCGGCAAAATCTGCCGCACGGTCGCGGGCAGAGCGCAAAACGCCGCCCACCGAAAAGCCGATGATGACCAGGCCCACGACGACAAGGCCCAACAGGACCACCATCGCGATAGGCTTACCCAGGGCATTCTGCAGCGCACTCGCAATAAACGCACCAATGTAGCCACCCGAGGCGGACAGATTTTGCGGCGTGAACATAAGGTCGCACGAGTCGCTCGTACCTGGCACCATCAACGAAAGAATGGAGACGACGGCGATAAAGACCACGGCGCCGCCCGCAACAGAGCGCGCGTTGAGCGGCGAGTCCTCGCCTAAAAAGAGCGTGGCGGCAAACAGCAAAATGACGATCGGCAGCACGTAGGCGCCCAGACCAAAGCCCAAGTGGTAGAAACCGGCAACCGCAGCCGTAACGGGCGCAGTCGCCGGAGAAATCACGGCAATAAAGGACGCAATCGCCAAGACGGCAATGACCACGCCGGCGATATCGCGGTTGGCCGAGGGCTCGACCAAGGGCTCGAAATCATCGAACTCGGACTCGTGACCCTTATTGGCACGCAGATGGGAACCGGCACCCTTAGCAGATGCCGGTTGGTTGTTGGCTTTATTGCCTTTGGCGTTTTGTGCAGATCCGCGCGCCAAACTAAACCTCCATGACGACCGGGATGATCATCGGACGAGTGCGCGTACGGCTCCAGATAAAGTTGGAGAGCGAGTCGCGCACGGCCTTGCGAATGGCATCGGAACCGCTGCTCGTAAAGCTGAACTTGCCCTTCTCGATCGTCTTCATAATGGACGCGGAGGCATCCTCGGAGAACTGGTCGTCGATGGCAAACGAGACGCCGCGGCCCGAGAACTCGATGGCCTCGATCTTCTTGTGCTTGAGCGAGACGATGGCGACGGCCGTGACCATACCGTCGTTGGCGAGCTTCTGGCGATCGCGCAGGACGATGGGGTCGGTATCGCCGATACGCAGGCCGTCGACGTAGACGACGCCGGACTCGACGGGCGTACCGCGTTTGACGATACCGCCGCGCATCTCGAGCGTGTCACCGTTATCGAGGATAAAGATATGATCGTCCTTGATGCCCATCTTGCGGGCCAGCTGGGCATGGGCGCGCAGATGCACGGCCTCGCCGTGAACCGGCATAAAGTACGTGGGCTTGGCCATGGCCATCAGGAGCTTGAGCTCCTCCTGGCTACCGTGACCGGAAACGTGGACGAGAGCGCGGTTCTTATCCCACACGTCGCAGCCGAGCTTGGCCAGGCTGTTGACGACCTGCTGGACGGCCTTCTCGTTGCCGGGAACGGGAGTTGCTGAGAGGATGACGGTATCGCCCTCGTGGATGGAGAGCGTCTTGTGCTCGCCATTGGCCATGCGGGACAGGGCCGACAGCGGCTCGCCCTGCGAACCGGTGCACATGACGACGATCTTGTCGTCGGGCAGGTTATCGATATCGAAGGCATCGATGATATCGGCATCGTCGATGTTGAGGTAGCCCAGCTCGCGCGCGACGCGGGTGTTGGTGAGCATGGAGCGACCGGTCACAACGACCTTACGGCCGCACTTACGGGCGGCATCGCAGATCTGCTGCAGGCGATGAATGTGGCTCGAGAACGACGCGACGAACACGCGACCCGGGGCGTTCTTGATGGCGTGCAGCAGATTGGGACCAACCTCGGCCTCGGACTTGGTAAAGCCGGGAACCGTGGCATTGGTGGAGTCGGAAAGCAGCAGGTCGATACCCTGCTTGGCAAAGCGGCTGATAGCGGCATAGTCGGGCGTGACACCATCGATGGGCGTCTGGTCGAGCTTAAAGTCGCCGGTGTGCATAACGGTGCCCTGATTGGTGCGGATGAACACGCCCAGAGCGCCGGGGATAGAGTGCGTCATCGAGAAGAAATCGAGCGAGATGCCGCCGAGGTTGACATGGCTGCCACCCTTGACCTCGCGGAACTTGGGTGCGCGGATGCGGAACTCAGAAAGCTTGCCCTCGATAAAGCCAAGCGTCAGCTTGCTCGAAAAGATGGGCACCTTATTGTTGAGGTCCTGCAGCAGATACGGAAGCGAACCGGTGTGGTCCTCGTGGCCGTGGGTGACGACGATACCGCGAAGCTTCTCCTCGTTCTCCAGAACATAAGTGTAGTCGGGAAGCACCAGGTCGATACCGGGCTGGGAGTCATCCGGGAACATGAGACCGGCATCGACGAGCACCATGTCGTCGCCGCACTCGAAGACCGTCATGTTCTTACCGATGCCGTCAAGGCCGCCGAGCGGAATGATCTTCAAGGGAGATGATTTTTTAGCTGCCATAGGTGAGTGTTGTTTCCTTTCTTCGAAACGGGTCTGAAACAACCGACGGGGCGCTTCTGGCAAACCGACCGCCGGGAACGTACAAACATGCATCACAGAGTCGATGCAATAACCAAAATATGATACCCATTTGCACGAGCACAGACCACCCATGCATCAAAGCCCCATCTGGACCTGTATATCCCGCCGGTTTCCCGTGGGGCGGGCACTGATGAAGTTTCCTGCTCTACAGTCCTGCTCACGACGGAGGCCACATTAAG
>DAWDVX010000013.1:37333-49418 GCA_052346145.1 Collinsella sp. | reverse complement strand
AAATGGCGCGAAGCACGCGGTTGACAAAACTATAGAGACACGTCCCAAATTGACTACCCCGGATGCCCGGTTTGGTGGCCGTAGCAAAATTACCCCGCCTGAAATGAGCTACTTTTCAACTTTGACTTTTTGAATCGTGCAGTGGCCGATGCCCGTGAGGCGCACGATCTGCTTGATCGAAAAGCCCTCGCTTTTGAGCTTGCGGATACAGTCATCACGCACGCCCTTTGGCAGAGCTTTGAGATGGTGAGGCTCGTAAGGTTTGAGCAACGCCTGCGCAAACTCAAGCGCGTCAGCATCACTCACGTGAGCGCCATAACGGAAGCAATAGCCATTGGGCTCGCCCGAGGTGCTAAATGCAAAAAACCTCTGGGAATTCCCGAGCAACTCGAGCACGCAATCAGTCTTACAAATACCCGGATAGCCCATATACTCGCTAAAGCTGCTCCAGCGATAGAGCGAAGCAGTGTCAATTCTGGCTTTCGCAGGGTTATCGTGAATGTAACGAACGCAGCTGAGCAGCTGATCATCATCAAGAATCGGCACGCTCTTAAATCGATCCTGGAAGAATGGACCCTTTCTGCCTGTCTTAGAATTGAAATACATGGCATACGCCGTCGTAATCGAATGCATGCAATCACTCAGATGAGCATGCTCATCGTCAAGCAGAAGATGAATATGGTTATCCATAAGGCACCACGCGATGACATCAACTTTGAACTTCTGGCATTTCGAAGCAATCAGCCGAATCAAATAGAGTCGATCATCCTCATCCTCAAATATCAGCTGACCACCACACCCCTTTTGAACGACATGGTAAAAGCCATATTCAGAGATTTCTCGCGCAGTCCGAGTCATACGCATTCCCTCCTCTACAGATAAGAATTACGTTACCCGAGCCAGAGCAGAAAAAAACGTACTGGGTGCGACAAATCGCGTTGTTCGGCGAACGGTAGGTGGTAGCTAAAAAAGCCCCGTCCCAAATTAGCTACTTTTGGGCAAAAGAAAGCCGGGCAGGTGCGGAAAACCGCAACTGCCCGGCGATATGCGTGAGGGTAGCTAAACCCCGTCTCAAATGAGCTACTAGAGGAGGTTGAGGGGGAGCTGGGGGGCGTCGCCCCAGAGTTTCTCGAGGCGGTAGAACTCGCGAGCCTCGGGGGTAAAAACATGGACGACAACCGAACCGTAGTCCATGAGCATCCAGGTCTTCTGCTCGCGGCCCTCGATGGAGAACGGATGCTCGCCGCAAGCCTCGGCAACCTTCTCCTCGATCTCGTCGACGATCGAATCGACCTGGCGGTTGTTGGTACCGGTGGCAAGCACAAAGTAGTCGCACACGTCGGAAAGCTCGGTCAGATCGAGCACCTGAACGTCCTCGCCCTTCTTGTCGTAGGCGGCCTGCGCGGCGGCGCGGGCGACATCCTCGGCGGCGACACCGCTCGCGGACAGCGAGGCGGCAGTGCGGTCGGACGTGGCGGCGAAGCTCTTGTGCTCCACACCTTCAAGAATCTGCTCGTCGGTCATGGTCTCGTCGGCCATGGAATACCTCTTTCTAGACAGCCCGAGCTAGCGCAGCTGGGCGTAATGATTGTAAATCGTAATAGCTGTGGGATAAAGATAGCGCCCGGACTGGATCACATAGACCAGACCCTGCGCAAAACAGGAGAAGAACAACTCATCGAGCGTCGACTCCCCCACCATCTTGCGCAGCGCATGCGCATAGTCGCCGTGGCGGTTGGGCTCGATGGCATCGGCCACAAAGACCACCATATCGAGCGGCGTCATGTCGCAGGCACCCACGGTGTGACGGTCGACGGCCTGGAAAACGGCCGTCGACAACTCGGGGAAAAGCTGCGGAAGCTCATAGGCGGCAACAGGGCCATGCAAAAGCGGCGTCGCGGCGGAAGGAGAGCCGGCAATCTTAATGCCGTAATGCAGAGCGCGCGTGACCAGCTCGTCGTCGGAGAGCACTTTGTCCCAGTCATGGATCAGGCCGGCGGCAGCGGCATCAAAGCGGTCAACGCCGTAGACCTCGGCCAGATGAAGTGCGGTCTCGGCAACACCCAGCGAATGCACATAGCGCTTGCGCTTATCCTTCATGCGAACATCGAGCAGCTCTTGAATGCGCTTGAGCAGCGCGCGCTCATCGCCCTCAAACTGATCCTCTACCGACAACGTAGACCCCCATCACTCAAAATCTTCTTGGCCCAAATCGGCATATAGCCTGCGTTTGCGAATGTAGCCGAGCACGGACTCGCTCGTAAGATAGCGCACGCTCATGCCGCGGGCAACTCGCTTACGAATGTTCGTCGAGCTGATCGCCAGCGCCGGAATCTGAATATAGCGCACGTCGAACGGCAGCCCCGACTCTTTGATTCGGGCACGCGCCGTATCGATATCAAAGCCCGGTCGCGTTGCCGCAATAAAAGTAGCAAGCTTAGCGATTCGTTCGGCGTCATGCCAGGTCACAATATCGATAATCGCGTCGGCGCCCGTAATAAAGTAGAGCTTTACCTGCGGCGGGTAAAAGTCGCGAAGGGCATGAAGCGTATCGGCCGTATAGGTTACACCCGGACGGTCGATCTCGAACCGGCTCGCCAAAAAAGCCGGATTCGCGGCGGTGGCGAGAACCGTCATGGCATAACGGTCCTCAGCAGGCGTCACCGGCTTGTCAAGCTTAAAGGCAGGAGAGCCCGCCGGCATAAAGAGCACAGCGTCCAAGTCGAGCGACTCGCGCGCCTGCTCAGCAGTCACCAAGTGCCCGTAATGGATGGGATCAAAGGTGCCACCCATAATGCCGAGCCTAAACTCCCGCCCGTCCTCTAGAGGAAGCTCGGGCAGACCGATTCCACCGCGCAGCGACATGGCTTACTCGCCCTCCGAGGTCTTGGCATCGCCCGCGGCATCCGCCGCATCGACAACCTCGACGCCCTCATCCGCAGCATCGGCCACGTCAATGGCTTCAACGGCAACGTCCTCGCCAGCATCCTCGAGCTCCTCGTACTCCGAGAAGTCCTCGGCGCCCTCAAAGTCAAAGGCGCGCTGGCAAATGCGGACCTCGTCGCCCGCGCGGCAACCGGCCTTCTCGAGCGCGTCGTCAACACCCATACGCGCAAATTTATGCTGCAGGTAAATGACGGCTTCCTCGTTTTCCCAGTCGGTCTGGATGACCATGCGCTCGATGGCACGACCGACCACGCGGAAGGCACCGGGCTCTTCCTGGACAATGCGGAAACGCTTCTCACGCTGCAGGCGGCGGCGCTCCCACTCATCGTCGCGCAGAACGACCGGCTCATCCGAGACAGCCAACTCGGCGCGCAGCTTAGCCACCTGCTCACCCACGGCAAGCATCAGCGTGTTGAGGCCGGCGCCCGTCACAGCAGACACGGCAAAGAACATATGTCCATCGTCGAGCGCTGCGCGCTTGAGGTCGGCAATCTTGTCGGCCGTGCCCGGCGCGTCGCACTTGTTGGCAACGACGATCTGCGGACGCTCCGAAAGCTCGGCACCATACTGCTCGAGCTCACGGTTGATGATGCGGTAGTCCTCAACCGGATCGCGATCCTCAAAACCACCCGTCATGTCGACGACGTGCATGATCAGGGCCGTACGCTCAATGTGGCGCAGGAACTGGTGACCCAAGCCCTTGCCCTCGCTCGCGCCCTCGATGAGACCGGGGACGTCGGCAACAACGTAAGAATATTCGCCGGCACGCACCATGCCGAGGTTCGGCACGAGCGTGGTAAACGGGTAGTCGGCAATCTTGGGACGGGCGGCACTCATGCGCGCAATGAGCGATGACTTACCCACCGAGGGGAAGCCCACGAGCGCGGCATCGGCCATAAGCTTCATCTCGAGCTCAATCCAGTGCTCCTCGGCCGGTTCGCCCAGCTGAGCAAACGCGGGCGCGCGGCGCACCGACGTCACAAAGTGCGTGTTGCCCAGGCCGCCGGCACCGCCGGGCGCCACGACAACGCGCTCGCCATCGTGCACCAGATCGGCAATCTCGAACATCGGGGTCTGCGTCTCGGGGTCGAGCTCGCGCACCACGGTACCCATAGGAACCTTGAGAATCAGGTCCTCGCCGCTCTTACCGTTACGACGGGCACCCTGCCCGTGCGTGCCGCGCTCGGCGCGGAAGTGATGCTTAAAGCGGTAATCGATCAGCGAAGACAGCTGAGCATCGGCCTGGATGACGACATTGCCGCCACGACCGCCGTCGCCGCCATCGGGGCCGCCCTTGGGGACAAATGCCTCGCGCCTAAACGACATGCATCCGGCTCCGCCGTCGCCGCCGCACACGTTAATGCGGCTGATATCGGTGAACTGTGACAACAGAATCGCCTCCTACAAAAAGAGGGAGACCCTTGAATCCTAAAACTCAAGTGCCTCCCACATATGTGCTCTATGAAGGGTGAATTACGCGTTCGCGAGCGGGCGTACGCTGACCCTGTGCTTGATACCCTTGTGGAACTCAACGGTACCGTCGACCAGCGCGAACAGCGTGTCGTCCTTACCACGGCCAACGTTCTCACCCGGGTGGATGTGCGTGCCGTGCTGACGGACGAGAATCGTGCCCGTGGTTACCGTCTGGCCGGCATAGCGCTTCGTGCCAAGGCGCTGACCGCGGGAGTCACGGCCATTACGGGAGGAACCGAGTCCTTTTTTGTGTGCCATTGTGTATACCTACTCTTTCGTTACGAGTGTAATCTACTCGGCGACGGGAGCCTCGGCAACAGCCTCGGCCTCTGCCTTGACAGCCTTCTTGGCGCGGGACGTAGCCTGGACCTTCACAATCTTCAGCTTGGTGAGCTGCTGACGGTGACCCTTCAGACGACGATAGCGCTTGCGCTTGTGGAACTTGAAGACCAGCTGCTTCTCGCCCTTGAACTGCTCAACGATCTGAGCGGTAACCTTGGCCTTGGCCAGCTTGTCGGGATCGGTGACGATCTTCTTACCGTCGTTGAGGAAGATAACCGGCAGGGTGACCTTGTCGCCCTCATTGCCCTCGATCTTCTCGACGGTGATGACATCGTCGGTGGCGACCTTGTACTGCTTGCCGCCCGTGTTAACGATTGCGTACATGTTTACTTGCCCTTCATGCATCAGTTAGTGCAACAGCCGAATATAGTAGCAGGCGAAAATACCCCCGTCAACGAGTATGTGGAGCAAATCCACAAGTTCGCACAGGTATGGGGCTGACGAGTCGGCCCTCGTCGTCCTCGCATGCTTGATTCTGACGCTCGACATCGTAGGAGCAGATGGTCACGAGGTCTTGCATACCGGTGGAAACAATAGGTGCATCCACGCCCGGGGTCAAGCCCTGCAACAAAACATCAGCAGCGGAAAGCAAAATTTCCGGACGCATGGAGCCCTCGTTGTCGGCATGGGTGTCAAGCATGAGCACCAAATGATCCGGGCGCTCCCCCGCCGTGAGCTCATAGCCCACGAGTGTGTGATCCAAATCCAAGCGCTTGCTCTTTTTGCCACGCGCGTAGTCGATGCCATGGTCCGCGCGCAGCGTGTCGATCGCACGACGCACCTCGTCGGCGCTTACGGGCGCCTCGGGGTCCAGATGCAGGTCGATGCGATACGACAGGCGCGTGAGCTGCGCCGTCAACGCCGGCGTGCGCACGTCGATGTACGCCGCCTCGATGGGTGCCAGATCGGCCGGAGACGCCGCAGCCAGGCGCCCAAACGCCTCGTCGAGCGCCACGAACTCGGTCATAAACAGGTCATACCACTCGCAGGTCGACGACGTACCCACCGGTAGCGCCGAAGAGAAGCCCACGCGCATGTGCGGGGAGAAGCCCTGCGTCACGGCATAGGGCAGGCCCGCACGGCGCACGATGCGCTCAATGGTATGGATTAGTTCCAGATGGCCCAGGTACTTAAGGCGATCACGCTTGCCGTAGCGAACGCGCAGCCTAAAGAGCGTGGGATTGTCGGTCAAGCGCTCACTCATGCGCGATCACCCATCAATACGTTCTTGGCGTGGAGCGTGGGACAGATTCCGCAGCCGGTGCACGACGTGCGGGTGCAGTCGGGGGTCGTGACGCCCTCGAGCGAACGGCGGTACTCGCGCTCGAGGAAGCCGCGCGTGCAGCCGGGGCTCACGTGCTCCCAGGGCAGGCGCCAGCCCAGCTCGTAGGGCAGGTGCACCAGCTCGTTGAGGTCGATGCCGTTTTTGGCAGCAGCCTCCTTCCAGTTGTCGAGCGAGAAGTGCTCCACCCAGGCGTCGAAGCGCGAGCCCGCACGCCAGGCATCGATGATGACCGGCGTCATATCGCGACCGGCACGAGAGAGCGCAGCCTCGATAAGCGAGGTCTCCGCATCGTGGTAGTGCACGCGAACGGCACGGTTGCGCACGCTCGTGATGAGCAGCTTCTGGCGGCGCTTGACGTCGTCGTAATCGAGCTGCGGGCACCACTGGAAGGGCGTTGCCGCCTTGGGGATGAACACCGAAACCGAGATAGACACCGAGATGGAGCCGCGGCGCGCCTTGGGCACCACGGAGCGGCCGAGCTCCAGCACGTGATCGGCCAGATTGGCGATAGCCACGATGTCCTCGTCGCGCTCGCCGGGAAGGCCCATCATGAAGTAGAGCTTCATGCGGTTCCAGCCGGCCTCGAAGGCTGCCTTGGCCGCGCGATCCAAGTCCTCCTCGGTCACGTTCTTGTTGATAATGTCGCGCATACGCTGGCTGCCCGCCTCGGGCGCGAACGTCAGGCCGCCCTTCTTTTCGCCGGCGACCGACTCGGCCATATCAACGCCAAACGAATCCAGGCGCTGCGACGGAATGGACACGCGAATGCCTGTGTCCTCCAGACGACGATTAAGCCTACCGAGCACGTCGCGGATACAGGAGTGGTCGGTCGTCGAAAGCGAGGTAAGCGACACCTCGTCATAGCCAGTCTTTTCCAAGCCCTGGATCACCGATGACACGATCTGATCGGCCGAGCGCTCGCGTACCGGACGATACGTCATGCCTGCCTGGCAAAAACGGCAGCCGCGGGCGCAGCCACGCAGGATCTCGATAGACAGGCGATCGTGAACGAGCTGCGCATATGGCACGCACGACTGAGAAAGCGGATTGGTGGCACCAAAGTCCTCGACGACGCGCTTGTAGACTACCGGCGGGACGTCCTTGCCCTCGCGCGGCACGGTGTAGCCATGCGGCGAGCAGGGCTCGTCATGACGCACCTCATACAGGGACGGCACATAGGTACCGGCGACCGTCGCGAGCTGCTCGACAATCTGAGCGCGCGAGACGCCCTCGTCGCGCAGGCGGCGATGCAGCTGGCAGATCTCGAGCAGCGACTCCTCGCCCTCGCCAATGAGGATGGCATCGAAGAATGCCGCGTACGGCTCGGGGTTATACACCGAGGGACCACCGGCGACGATGATGGGATCGTCCTCGGAACGGTCGGCAGCCAACAGCGGAATGCCGGCGAGATCGAGCGCTTCGAGGAAGTTCGTCACGGCCATCTCGTGCGGCACGTGCATGCCGACGATGTCGAACGAGGCCACGGGCGCTGCACCCTCGAGCGACAGCAGCGGAATCCCGGCCTCGCGCATGGCATCGCCCATATCGGGCCACGGCACGTAGCCGCGCTCGCAGGAAATGCCCTCGGCCTGATTAAGGATGTTGTAGAGAATGGCGATGCCCTGGTTGGGCAGACCGACCTCATACACGTCCGGATAGATCATGCAGCAGCGATAGTCGGCATCGGCCTTTGAGAGCGTGCCCCACTCGTGGTCGATATAGCGACTCGGCTTTTCGACCTTGGCGAGCAGCGGCTCGATCAGATGAAAACAGTCTTGGTATGGAACGCGCAACAGAAAACCCCTAAGCAGCGAGATCGGATGCGTCTTGGTAGGACGCCATAGGACGGGTAGCGCCGGCGACCGTGGTCACCAGGTCGCGAACGCGCGAGAACGTGGCAGCAGCGACCTCGTTGGCGCGGCTGTAGTCCACATCGCGCTCGTAGAGCGACACGAGCGCGCGGCCCATGCCATAGGTACCCGCGGCTGCGGTAAGCGCCTTAACGGCAAAGCCGATGTGCGGCGTCTGCTTCACCAATGCGCGGGTGACGGCGCGAATCACCAGACCACCGGCGAGCACGCCCGCGACCTCGTAGCCGCGCTCGGGCTTTATGCCGCGTCCAAAGATGGCCGCCAGCTCAAAGAGCATGCCCACCTGCGCCAGCGCCATCACGGGATAGTCGGCACCCGGCAAAAACACCAAGGCGCCCGTCGCCATGTTGGTGAGCGCGCACGAGGTGATGATACGATTGGCCGCCGCGATGCGCATGAAGGCAAAGTTCGCCGCAAAAGCCGTTTCCTTGTCGGTGCGATCGAGAATCCAGCGGGCAAGCGTCTCGAGCAGATACGTCTTATCGGTTGCCGCTACCACGCCGAGCATGGGCGTGGACTCCTCGATAAACGGCACCTCCACAGCAGACTCGGCAAGCACGCACACGGGCGCGCCGGCGATCACGAGCTCCTGCACGGCACTCTCCAAGCGGTCGGAACCACACGAGAGCACCAGCACCACATCGGTATCGGTCTTTGGAGCAATTCGCTCCTCCCCCAGACGCTCGACGCGCACAATACCCGAGGTCGTCTGCGGCACAAAGGCGTCACGCACCGTCTCGGCAAGAAAGCGCGAGGCGGACGAATCCAGATAGACCGAGACGCGCACCGGCGTATCGGAATCCTTCTTAACGGACGCGCCCATCTTAAAAGCGCGGGTCAGCTTATCTACGGGAATTTTCATAGCAAACCCCTCCAGCGGTTACGCGGCGCCCGAACGATGCCGCCATATGGATTGTACGATACCCACCGTCAGCAGCTGAATCATCATCGAAGACGAACCGAAGCTAATAAACGGTAGCGGAATACCGGTAATCGGCATCATGCCGATGCACATGCCGATGTTTTCGAAGGTCTGGAACGCCCACATGCCGACGATACCTACGCATGATAAGCGTAGGAACAGAGACTCGCACTTAAAAGCAACGCGGATCGTCGAGAAGATGAGCAGTACGTACAAGCACAGCAGCAAAAAGGAGCCGCAAAAGCCAAAGGTCTCGGACAGAAAGGCGAAGACGAAGTCGGTGTGGAACTCAGGCAGAAAGCCGCCGGCCGACTGCGTCGCATGGCCCAAACCCTTACCAAAGAAGCCACCCGAGCCAACGGCGATAAGCGACTGCTGCAGGTTGTAGGCATCGTCCGAATCGGCATTATCGGGGTCGATAAAGACCGTCAGACGGTTCATCTGATACTGCTTGATAAGCACATCGTGGCCGAGCAACGAATCAAAGACCGAATCGAGCGCCAGGACGAGGGCCACCAGGCCCACGAGCAGGGCCAGGGTCGACAGCACCCATTCGCGGCGTGCACCACTCATACAAATGACGATGGCGCCCGAAACCAGCACGACAAGGCCCGAGCCCAGGTCGCCCATGGCGACGACGGCCAAAAACGGAATGGACAACATGCCGCAGAGCTTGACGTAGTCGCGAACGGTATCGATGCGACCGTTATACTGCGAGCCAAGCGTAGCAATAAAGAAGATGGTGATGAGCTTGGCAAGCTCAACCGGCTGGAATGTCAAGCCGATACCGGGAATCTTGATCCAGCCCGTCATGCCCAGACCGCCCGTATAGGACAGACCCGGAATCTTGGGCGAGAGGATCACGATCAGGTCGATGACGAGCAACGCCGTCGAGAAATTGGAAATACCGCGCAGGTCGGAGCGCCAGACCAGCACCGCCAGCACCGTGCCGATGCCAATTCCCAGCAGATGGCGTGAGAACGAAGCATCGGCCTTAAACTGCGAAGCCGACCAGATAATGATGGCACCGTAGGCGACGAGCGCCACTGTAGCCACGAGCACACCGATATGGACCTTTTGGCGAAACGTGCCGCGCGAGGCCGAAAGTTGCTTGTTGACGCGGTCCAGGCTGCTACGAGAGCCGGTCTTGGTTGAACGGAACAGATCCGCCGGAGAAAAATCCATCGCAACCTCCTATCGAACCGAAGAATCGCCCGAGGCCGAAGAGGTATCGGGCTCGTCATAAATCACACCGAGCACGTCGCGCACGACATGCATCGCGGTATCTGAGCCGCCGCCGCCCTGCTCCAGGACAGTAGCGATGACATACTTGGGATTATCGGCCGGTGCATAGGCGCAGAACCAAGCGTATTCGTCCTCGCCGCTTTTCTCGCCCGTGCCCGACTTGCCGTATACCTGCGGCGTCAGGGTACCAAAGTGCGCCGCCAGGGACGTCGATGCCGTGTAAATCACGTCGTGCATGCCGTTGCGAACAAGAGCCAAATCCGAATCGCTGTTGATCTTGGCCTCCAGGCGCTTCTTCTTGCCCTTGCCGTTGTACTTATAGGCATCGCCGTCGCCATCGCGCGACACGGCAGACAAAAACACGTGAGGCACGTACTGTTTGCCGCCGTTGGCAAGACCCATATAGGCACACGCCATCTGCAGGGGCGTCACCAGGATGTCGCCCTGACCGATGGCAATGTTGGTCATATCGCCGGCATTCCACTTGCGGTCCTCGGCAGATGCGTCGGTGAAGTACGACTCTTTCCACTCGGCATCGGGAATACGGCCCGCGCCCTCACTCGGCAGATCGATACCGCAGGTCTTGCCTAGACCCCAGCGACGAAAGACCTCCTGCAGGCCCTCGGAATGTTTCTCGTCATAAAAGAACGCCTTGCCCATGTCGTAGAAGACGGGGTCGCACGAGTTGGCGATACCCGACTGCAGCGTCATGGTGCCGTGGCCGGAATGCAGCCAGCAGTACTTGCCCCACGACTTGCCCAGACCCGTCCAATAACCCGTGCAGTTGGTCGTCTGCCCCGACGTGTAGGTTCCAAACTCAAGACCGGCCAGTGCCGAGAGCGGCTTGATGGTCGAGGCCGACATGTACTGTCCGCTAATGGCGCGGTTGAGCAGCGGGTGCGAACCCTTGTCATCATTGAGCTCGGTCCACACGTCATTTGAGACACCGCCGATAAAGACGGACGGATCGAACTTGGGCTCGCTCGCCATGCCCAGGATCTCGCCATTGTTGGGATCGAGACACACCACGGCGCCGTTGCCGGCATTGCTGTAGCCAGTGGTCTTGGCAAGCTCGATAGCGCTCGCCAGCGCCGTCTCACAGGCCTGCTGAATCTTAAGGTCGAGCGTGAGCTTAATGTCGGAGCCGGCCTTCGCGGGCACGGCGCCGGCCTGACCGGTCACATTGCCCGAGGCATCGACCTTGACGGTCTGCTCGCCACGAATGCCCTGCAGCAGGTTTTCGTAGTAGCTCTCAACGCCCGCCTGGCCCACGATATCGCCCGACTGGTACGTAATCTTGCCAGCAGAAGCATCATCATCGCCAGAGGTTTTCTTATTCTGGGCCTCGAGCTGCTCGGAGGTAATGGTGCCGGTATAGCCCAAGATATGGCATGCCGTCTCGCCATATGGATACTGACGCTCGGTACGCTCGGCAATCTTGACGCCCGGGAACTCGCCGGCGTGTTCCTTGATATAGGCAACCGTGGAGCGACGGACGTCCGTCGCGATGGTATGCAGGCTCTGAGCGCCCTCTGTATTGTCCTGAATATTGCGAAGGACCGCCACGTAAGGCATTCCAAGCACGTTGGCAAGATGGCGAACCAGAACCTCATCCTCGGCAAGGTCGCGGTAGGCCACGACAGCAAGTGAGGGACGGTTCTGGACAAGCGCCACGCCATTGCGGTCGAGGATGCGACCGCGCACAGCGGGTGTTGTAACGGTGCGAGTCTGATTACTATTGGCCTGCTTCTCGTAATAGTCAGATGAGACCATCTGCATGCCCCACAGCTTGACGGCGAGCGCCGCAAACATCGCGCCCACACCCGTGGTGAGGATGGAAAAGCGGCCCTTAAAGGCGGTCACCGCGGTATTGCCCTCGCCCTCGGTGGCGCGCGGGGCCGTTCCATGCTGCGTATCGTAGGTAAAACGGGAATCGCCACGACGCATGATGACCAGCGCGACCACGATGGCCTCGGCCGGGGGGTGAGCGCGGGGCAGAAG
>DAWDVX010000013.1:35852-37323 GCA_052346145.1 Collinsella sp. | reverse complement strand
GCGCGACCACGATGGCCACAACCAGCACGATACCGGCGATAATAACCGTCATCTGGGAAGACATCTACGGGCCTCCCCTATTTGAGCTTACGGGTCTTGGGCTTAAAGCGCATACCCGTCTGGCGTCCGCCACGTGCGGAGAATCCATAGCCGGACTGCGGCACGACGCCGGACATCAAAAACGGAATGGCAACCAGACCCGTCAGGATCGAGGACGGCAGCGCATGGCCGAAGATCGCCACGACAAAGCTCGTCTCCAAACCCATAAACAGCAAGACGATGCTGTAGATCACATTAATGACGAGCGCGAAGGCGCCCACAGTGACGCCGCGCGCACTCGGGGTACCGCCCGTCTGACCGACGGCGCTGTGCACCAGGGCAAAAGAACCCACGGTCAGCAGGAGCGACATAACGCCCACCGGCACGGCAGCGGACAGGTCATAGAACAAGCCGCTGCAAAAACCGCACACGACGGCACGGGTCGGGTCGCCCGAGAACACGCTTAGGCACACCAGGATAATCATGAAGTTGACGCGACCGCCCGCAATGGAGATCTGCGGTGCCAGGCCTGCCTGCAGCAGCACGCACACGATGGCGGCGATTACAAACGTACGGGAGCTCATCCCCTGCTCGTGTAGATCCATGGACATGCCCCCTATTCGCTCGAGCCGGAATCGGTCGTCTCGGACGCGTCGGAACTGTCATCCGAACTCTCGTCCTTCGTCTTGGTCGCAGCGTCGCGCGACGTTCCCTGCGGCGTGCTATTAGCGGTGCTCACGTCCTCATCCGAAGCCGACTGTTCGTCGGTCAGCGAGGTGATGACCAGCACTTCCTCGTTGTTCTCGGCCGTGGTCTGAGCGCGCACCACAATGGTGTAGTACACGTCGTTTGCCGACTTCTCAACCGACGAGACGGTGCCGAGCGGTAGACCCTTGGGGAATACACCGCCAATGCCCGAGGTCACGATGATGTCGCCAACCTTAACATCGGAGTCGACGCTCACGTACTCAAGACGCAGCGTGCCGTCAGCCTGACCCTGCAGCATGCCCTGGGCGCGCGTGTCCTGTACCATGGCGGACACACCCGAGTTCTCGTCGCCAATAAGGCGCACGGTAGAGGTCTTGGCCGATACCTCGATAATCTGACCGATAACACCGGCAGAACTCGTCACGGGCATGTTGATGGTAAGGCCGTCGGCAGAGCCCTTGTCGATGGTTACGGTCGAGGTCCAGGCATCGCCCGAGGCACCAACGATACGAGCAGCGGTCGATTTGAGGTTGTAGGTCGACTGCAGGCCGACCAGCCCCTCCAGACGCTCGGCGGTCTTTTGAGCCTCGGAGAGCTCAGCAACCTTAGAGGTCAGCTCCTCGTTTTGCTTCTTAAGCTCGTCAAGCGTGTCCTGCGACGCCGTAAGGTTAGAGAACACGTTGCCGATCGCATTGAAGGGGGCCGCCACAGCCGAGCCCACAAA
>DAWDVX010000013.1:25942-35842 GCA_052346145.1 Collinsella sp. | reverse complement strand
ATCAACGGGCGCATACCCGTTGATTGTCGCTTGGTATTCAGATTTGTGGAGAAACCCGAAGATCGTGCCAAATGGAATCCACCTTTTGGAAATTAAGCATTGGTCTGGACGAAGCCGCCATCAAACGCATTGGCCTCGAGCACGCGGGCACAGCCGTTAACGACGTTATCGAGCGCCGTGGGGCTGACGTTGACCGAAACACCGGTCTCATCGCGCAGGCGCACGTCGAGACCGCGCAGCAGCGCGCCGCCACCAGTCAGCAAAATACCGTAGTACATAAGGTCCGAGGCAAGATCGGGCGGTGTAGCGTCCAGAGCGTCCTTGACGGCCTTGGCCATCTCGTCGAGCGGCTTGTTGAGCGCGCGACGAATCTCCTCGCTCTCGATGCGCACGGTCTTGGGCAGACCGGTGATCACGTCGCGGCCGTTGACCTCGACGTCGAGCTCGTCCTTGAGCGGCACGGCGGAGCCGACCTTGATCTTGATGTCCTCTGCCGTACGCTCGCCGATGGCCAAGTTGTAGGCATCACGAACGTGCGTGAGGATGGCCTGATCGAACTCGTCGCCGGCAATACGGATGGACTGCGAGACGACGATGCCACCCATAGCGATAACGGCAACCTCGGTGGTACCGCCACCGATGTCGATGACCATGGAGCCGGTGGGTTCCTCGACGGGCAGATCGGCGCCGATAGCGGCAGCCATGGGCTCCTCGATCAGGTAGGCCTGGCGAGCGCCAGCCTGGATCGTGGCCTCAAAGACAGCACGCTTCTCGACCGACGTGACGCCGGAGGGAACGCAGACGACAACGCGCGGACGCGGGGTCCACGGATAGCGCTTCTCGGACGCCTTGTCGATAAAATAGCGAAGCATAGCCTCGGTAACATCGAAGTCGGCGATGACGCCGTCCTTCAGGGGACGAACGGCCACGATGTTGCCGGGCGTACGGCCGAGCATGCGCTTTGCCTCGATACCGACCGCCAGGATGCGCTCGTCGTTCTTGTCGATGGCGACTACAGAGGGCTCGCGAATGACGATGCCCTTGCCGCGCACGGAGACAAGCGTATTGGCGGTGCCGAGGTCGATGGCAAGATCGCCCGCATAGCTACCGAAGAACATATCCATCAAAGAAAACAACGCAACTCCTGATGTGTTGGATGATTGCTGGAAAACTACTAGCTCATGATACTAGCGCAAGCCCGGCACCTCACTTGCGGTGAAGCGCCGGGCAAAGCTAAATCCCATAAGGTCACTACTGGTTGTCAGCAGCCGAGAAATCCATATCGAGCGAGGAAACGGCCCAGCCGATATGATTGTCGGAGCGCACGAATTTGACGGTGTACTCCTGCTCGCCGCCCTTGGACAGCGAAGCCTTGACCTTGGCGGTCGTCTCGGTCATGGACTGATCCATGCCCTCGACGGACACGGTGGCGCCCTGCGGAATCGAGGAGATGATCATCGACTTGGCGTCCTCGGACAGGCTCGAGGCCAGGCAAGACTCGGCCTTTGCGGTGTCACCGTCGCCGGCAGCCTGGAACAGATCGGTGATAACCGACTCCTGCGAGGGGAAGCCAAAGCCGCGCGTGTAGGCAAAGCCCAGACCGCCCGCAGCAATCAAAATGAGCAGAAGCAGCACGATGAAGACTTTGAGACCCGTGTGGCGATGGCGACGACGGACCTTGGCCTGCTTACGATCCTGACGGTCCTGCTGGACCATCTCGGACTCGGACAGCGTAAAGAAGCCGGTGTCCGAGGGATCGGGCATAAACTGACCGGTCGCGCCCGTAGGATCGAGCGGATCGACGGCAGGAGCGTCCATCGCGGGCGCCGGAGCCGTGGCCATAGCCGTCTGGGCAGACAGCGCGGCAAGCGAATCATGCACGCGGGCAAGCTCATCGGCCTGCTCGGAAGTGAGCTGGTAGATGCCATCGGCAGTAGCGGCGTTAAAGGCGTCGAGTGCGTCGGAGGGACGGCCGGCGGCAGAAAGCGCCTGACCCATGCCGGCGTTGAGCGCACGCGTGTCGTCGCGGGGGCCGGCAAAGTCGATAGCCGTGCGGTAGGTCTCCACGGCATCCGTCGGACGGCCGAGCTTAATGAAGCAACGACCAAGCTCGCCCAGTGCGGCGGCAGGAGCCGGATTGGCGCCGTCGATGGCAGCCTGACGGAAGGCAGTACCCGCGTTGGCATAGTCGCCCGACTGGAACAGCGCGTTACCCAGGCCCAGATAGGCCTTGAACGGCGTGGCATAGGAAGCATCCTGCGTAGCAGCAGAGAACGCCTGGGCGGCCGTCGTGTAGTCGCCCACGGCGGCGAGTGCCTTGCCGCGGTTGGTGAGCAGCGCGCCGCGCTTGCCGTAGGTGCCGTCATTGAGGGCAGCGGCGTAGGCCTCGGCGGCCTCGGCATACATGCCCAAGTGCATCAAGGCGTTGCCACGAAGGTGATCGGCCTCGCCCATAATCTCATCGGGAGTCTTTGCCGCCCCAAGCATCTGGGCTGCAGCGGAAAAATCACCCGCGCGGTAAGCGGCGCGGCCCTGTTGGATCAGCTGGCTATTCAAGGAAGTCCCCTTTACTCGTGAACGATCTCGACATGGACGATCTCGTCGCCGGCACGCAGCTGCGAAATCACATCGAGACCCTCGACCGTGGTACCAAAGACGGTGTAACCGGAATCGAGGTTATGCTGGGCGCCCAGGCAGAAGTAGAACTGCGAACCCGCGGAATCGGGGTCCATGGAGCGTGCCATGGCAAGGGCACCATCGACATGGCTGTTGCGCGGATTGGTGGCAAACTCGCCCTTGATGCAGTAGCCGGGGCCACCGGTACCGGGCATGCCGTCGGGGCCCTCAAGACCAGCGGCGACGTCGGCGCCGGACATATCGCGGGTATTGGGGTCGCCGCCCTGGATGACAAAACCGGGCACATAGCGATGGAACTTAAGGCCATCATAGAAGCCCATCGTGGAAAGCTCGCAGAAGTTCGCGACATGAATGGGAGCGCCCTCGCCGTCAAACTTGACCTTGATGGTACCCTTCGACGTCTCGATAACGGCGCACTCGTCGCCGGCAAGCTGATACTCGGGCGTGTAGAGCTCTTTCTTAAAACCAAACATGTGGTTCCTTCCTCGTGCGTTTAAAGCATATTTGTACGAATTGTAGCAATAAGCATGCGCTTACATCAATTGCGCACGTAGGTTATGCCGACTATGGCGAACTAATTTTAGGAACGCTGCTGCGGCTTCCAGGAGCCCACATTGGCGTCGTACTGGTTCAGCGCGCTGTTGCCGCCCTGTGCGATGGGCGCCAGGATCTCGCTTTGGTGGGAACTCATCGACTCGCCATCGGGAATGGCCAGCGAGATATCCCAGCTCTGGCAGATCACGTCGACACGCTCGTACATCCACTCGGCAAGCTGCTTTAAGTGGGCGATGTCGTCCGCATAGACCGTATCGTCCTGATACTTAAGGTTGTTAAGCTCATCTTGCGTCTTTTTGATCTGGTCGCGCAGGGCGTAGGCACTCTGCGACAGCTCCTGGCGGGTGGACAGCGGCGTTCGGAGATAGCCGTTGTTAAAGGAATCGATGACCTCGCCGATCTGGTCCTCATCACCGTAGGACACGATGGTCTGATACAGACCGTCGAGCCTGGTATAGAGCTGATCATCGGTGAGCACGGTTTCTTCCTGGACCACCTCGGCAGAATCGTCCTGCTTGGTATCGCCCTCATTCGCCTCGCCCTTTTGGCGCGTGGGGAAGGTCGTCTGCGCGGCCTGGCCAAACTGGTCGTAGAAGCCAGGCATGACACCCATGGGATCGGCCGTCACGAACCAATAGGCACCGCCGCAAACGACAGCAAGGACCGCGATGATAATGAGCGGCTTGGGGATATGACGCTTGTGCTTGTGATAGGCGTCCTCGTCGGGATGCACCTTACGCTTGGGTTTTTGAGCATCGTCATGCAGGGAAACGGGCGTGGGAATATCGACCTTGGGGATACCGAAATCCTTATCGAAAGCCGGCAGCACGCAGGTCTCATTGGGGTCGGCGGCGTCTGAGAGCACCGCAGCGGCAGAGGCCGGCGCATGCGGCACCTCGGTATCGATCTGCTCTTGCGTTAGGCGCGGAAAGCCCGCAGTGCGGCCCGCTGCCAGGTCGGATGCGGCCGCGTCCTCAGAGAGGATACCCGGAGCGGGGCGTCCGCATTTGGGGCACGTACGATCATGCGGAGAAAGACGGGCACCGCAGCCCTCACAGAACACGAACTCGGTGTGCTCGGGACCATCGCCCGGACCCACATAGGCGTTGCAGTAGGGGCAGAACGAGGCGCCGTCCTCGATAGTCTTAAGGCAATGCGGGCAGATCACGGCATCCTCTTTTCGAAGCAATTCAAACAATCGAAGTTAGAGCATAACATCGCCACGGCCCCACAGGAGCAAGGCACCAATTCAACATCGCCAGGGCACGTAGTTACTTCTTCTTTTTGCTTGGCATCGAGACTTTGATGCCTTGGGCGGACTTGGTCACGCGAGAGCGCTTGGCTCCGGTATTCTTCTTTTTCTTGGGCTGGGCCTGGGCCACGCCCTCGAGTGCGCGGGCCTCGGCCTCGCGAGCGGTGCGATCTTCACGGCGCTGCGCCATGTCGGCGGCGAAGCGCTTGGCAAAACGCTCGGCCGTCGAACCCGTCGAGCTCACCTTGCCGCCACCGCGACCCAGGTGGACGCGCACACCGCGGCCAAAACCAGTTGCAGCATGACGACGACGCGGCTTGAGCGAATCCATCATCGTGGCGAGCTTAAAGAACACCGAGCAGGTAAAGACCACGATGACAGCCAAGATAACCATCTGGCCCATCGACAGGTTGGCAATAGACAGCAGCTCTGGGAATCCGATAACGCCCACCAGGATGCCGGCGACTACAAACACAAAGAGCACCACACGTAAGGGCGTGAGAGGCTGCGAGATGCGCCAGATTAGGCTGACGCTCGCCGCGCACGACGTAAGCAGGCACATCGTAGACAGCGTGAGCTGGCTAAAGCCAAACACGCGCGCCACAAAGATGTCGAGCGCCGCAGCCAAAATGACCGCAATCGACGCCGGCAGTGCACGCTTGAGTACGTTGCTCAAAAACGCACCCTTCACACGAGCATTGTTGGGCTCCAGGCCCAACACAAAGCCCGGCGCGCCGATGCAGAAGAAGTTAATGAGCGTCATCTGGATGGGCTCGAAGGGGTACGGCGGCAGCGCGATACACAGCGCCGCCAGGCCCATCGAGAACAGCGTCTTGGTCAGGAACAGTGAGGCCGAACGCTGCAGGTTGTTGATGGAGCGACGGCCCTCGGCCACCACGGCGGGCATCGAGGCAAAATCGTTGTCGACGAGTACGATTTCGGCCACATTACGCGCGGCATCGGAGCCGGCGGCCATCGCCACGGAGCAGTCGGCCTCCTTGAGCGCCAGCACGTCGTTGACGCCGTCGCCCGTCATGGCCACGGTGTGCCCGCGGCGTTTGAGCGCCTGTACGAGCTCGCGCTTCTGCTGCGGCGTCACACGCCCAAAAACGTGATAGCGGTCCACAGCCGCATCAATCTTGGACGGCGTATCGAGCGTCGTAGCGTCAACGTAGGCATCGGCGCCCGGCACGCCCACCACGCGCGCGATTGACGACACCGTACGCGGGTCGTCGCCGCTGATCACGTTGAGGGTCACGCCCTGCTCGTTAAAGTAACCGATAGTCTCGGCTGCCGAGGTACGAATCTCGTCACGAATAGTCACAAAACCCACGGGCTCGGCCTCGCCCACCATATCGCCATCGGGCGAAAAGCCGTCCACGCGCGCCACCACGAGCACGCGGCAGGTGTCGGCGAGCTCGGCCACGCGATTCTCGACCTGAGCAAATGCGCGATCAGAGAGCACAAACTGCGCGGCGCCCATCACATAGGAGCCCTGCGCAAACGACGCGCCGCTCCACTTTTTGGACGACGAGAACGGAATGACCGACAGCGGCTCGGACACCTCGACCGGGCGATCGGCGTAGTAGTTGAGCAGCGCCTGGCAGGTCTCGTTGGCATCCGCCGAGGTCGCACGTGCCACGTTGGCGAGCGCAAAATCGAGCACCGTGGTCTCGACGGGAACAGCAGCCTCGTCCGAGTCAGCGCCAAAGCCAACACCCTCAACAGGCAGCGGATAGGTGCCCTCGACCTCCATACGGCCCGAGGTAATGGTGCCCGTCTTGTCCAGGCACAGCACGTCGACGCGCGCGAGCGTCTCGATGCAGTAGAGCTGCTGTGCCAGCACCTTGCGACGCGCCAGGCGCACCGTGGCAATCGCGAGCACCGACGAGGTCAGCAGCACCAGACCCTGCGGAATCATGCCCAGCAGGGCACCCACTGTGGACAGCAGCGCCGAAGAAGGCACACGACCGGCCAGCAGCTCGGAGAAGCACCAGGAAAGCGCGCTATCGCCCGGGGTTCCCGCGGCATCCCACAGCTCGCTCACGCTCGAGATAAAGAGCGCCAGACCAAGCGGAATCATGATAATGCTCGCGAACCGCACGATGGCGTTGAGCGCGTTCATGATCTCGGAATTGACCTTTTTGACGTACTTGGCCTCGTTGTTGATCTTTGCCACGTAGTTATCGGCGCCGACATGGATCACGCGGGCGCGCAGCAGGCCTGAGTCGATAAAGCTGCCGCTCATGAGCTCGGAGCCTGGCTGTTTCTTAATGAGGTCGCTCTCGCCCGTAAGCAGGCTCTCGTTGACGAGCGCCTCGCCCGACACCACCACGGCGTCGGCGGGAATCTGGTCGCCGCGCCCCAGGCGAATGATATCGTCGAGCACGATCTGGTCCAGGTCGAGCTCCACCTCGGCGCCGTCGCGCACCGCGATGGCCTTCTTAGAGGTAAGCAGCGTAAGCTTATCGACCATCCGCTTGGAACGCATGGACTGAATGACACCACTTGCCGTGTTCAAGAACACCACGAACAGGAACGTCAGGTTTTTAAACGAACCGGTCAGCAACACCAAAATCGCCAAGATCACGTTGATCAAGTTAAACAGCGTGCAGAGGTTCTCGATGATGAGCTCTTTGACCGACTTGGTCTTGAGCTCCATGTTGCGGTTGATCTTACCGGCGGCGATGCGCTCCTCGACCTCGGCGGTCGAGAGTCCGCGCTCGATATCCGTTGCTGCCATACCACGTCCCATCACGTCGCGTCGGTATAAGAAAAACCGCCCGGACCATGCGAGGTTCGGACGGTCTTACGTTCGATGGTGCCCCATGTTGGATTCGAACCAACGGCCTTCTGCTCCGGAGGCAGACGCTCTAATCCCCTGAGCTAATAGGGCCATCGTTTGGCATTATACCCAAGTGCACCACGGGCTATCAAAATAAAAGAAAAAGCTTTGCAATTCCGAGGAAGACGCGCCACGACGGTGCGCTTTAGGCGGCAAAAGCGAGTCAGATAGTATAAACTCTCATGCACATATATAACGGCTCGCGATGCGGGCCGTTTTTGCAAGGGTTATCCATCGAGGTGAGAGGCACACCATGATTGCGATTTTAAAGCAGAGCGCCAGCGACGAGGCCGTCAGCCATATCGTCAGCTGGATTGAGAAAAAGGGCCTGAAGACCGACGTCTCGCGCGGCGAGAACGAGACGATCATCGGCCTGGTGGGCGATACGACCAAGATCGACCCGTTCCTGCTCGAGTCCATGGACGTCGTCGAGCGAGTGCAGCGCGTCTCCGAGCCGTTCAAGCGTGCCAACCGCAAGTTCCACCCCGAGGACTCCATCATCGACTGCGGCCACGGCGTCAAGATCGGCGGCGACCAGTTCCAGGTCATCGCCGGCCCGTGCTCCGTCGAGGGCGACAACCTCATCCGCATCGCCCGCCGCGTGAAGGCCGCCGGCGCCACGATGCTGCGCGGCGGCGCCTACAAGCCCCGCACCTCCCCGTACGCCTATCAGGGCATGGGTCCCGCCGGCCTGGACCTGTTGTGCGAGGCATCCGCCGAGCTCGACATGCCGATCGTCACCGAGATCATGGACCCGCGCGACGTGCAGGTCTTCCTCGACAAAAAGATCGACGTCATGCAGATTGGCGCTCGCAACGCCCAGAACTTCCCCCTGCTCAAAGAGGTCGGCAAGACGCAGACCCCGATCCTGCTCAAGCGCGGAATGTCCGGCACCGTCGACGAGTTGCTCATGGCAGCCGAGTACATCATGAGCGAGGGCAACGACAACGTCATCCTGTGCGAGCGCGGAATCCGCACCTTCGAGACCCGCACCCGCAACACCTTCGACCTCAACGCCGTGCCGGTGCTGCACCACCTGTCGCACCTGCCCGTCGTCGCCGACCCCAGCCACGCCACCGGTTACACCCGCTATGTTGAGCCCATGGCGCTCGCCGCGACTGCCTGCGGCGCCAACGGTCTGGAGATCGAGGTCCACGACGACCCGAGCCACGCTTGGTCCGATGGTGCTCAGGCCCTCACCCCCGACCAGTTTGACGACACCATGCGCCGCATCCGCGCCATCCGCGAGGTCGTCTGTCAAGAGACCGTTCAGGAGTAGGCCATGGGTACGGTGAGAAACGCACGCGTTAACCAGGGTGGCCCCAAATGCGCCGGTATCGTGGGCCTGGGCCTCATCGGCGGCAGCTTTGCCCGCGGCTATGCGCAGGCGAGCGTCCGCGTGCTGGCCTGGGACCCCGATGACGACGTCATGACGGCCGCCAGCATGGGCACCGTTGCCGGCGAGCTCAACGACGAGACGCTCGGCGAGTGCGACATCATCGTCCTGGCATGCTACCCCGAGGCCTGCATCGAGTGGCTCGAGGCGCACGCCCAGGCACTCGCCGACGCCACCGACACCGAGGCCATCATGGGCCCCGTGGTGATCGACACCGTGGGCGTCAAGGGTATCGTGTGCGAGCGCGCCTTTGAGCTTGCCCGCGAGCACGGTTTTTACTTTGTGGGCGCACATCCCATGGCGGGCACGCAGTTCTCGGGCTACGCGCATTCCCGCGCCGACCTGTTCCAAGGCGCACCGCTCGTGCTTGTACCGCCCGCAGTGGACGACGCACTTAAACTGGAGCTTTTGGGCCAGGTGCGCGAGATGGTACGTCCCTTAGGCTTTGGCAAGTTCAGCGTAACGAGCGCCGCCGAGCACGACCGCGTCATCGCCTTTACAAGCCAGCTCGCGCACGTCGTCTCCAACGCCTACGTTAAGAGCCCGACCGCTCAGGTCCACCACGGCTTTTCGGCCGGCAGCTACCGCGACCTCACCCGCGTGGCGCACCTCAATCCGCAGATGTGGTCCGAGCTCATGATCGACGACGCCGATGCGCTCGCCTTCGAGATTGACCATCTGATCGAATCGCTCGGCGCCTACAGCCGCGCCCTTAAGGACCGCGACCAGCGCTATCTGGAGAATCTCCTTGCCGAGGGCGACCGCATCAAGCGCGCGCTCGACGACGAGGCCTCCCACTAGACCACCTATCACGCCAGGTCGAAAGGACCGAAGCTTATGGCGATTACCATCGATATCGATACCGCACGCCCCTACCAGGTGCATGTGGGCACGTTTTTGCTGGAGCAGGCAGGCCCGCTCGTACGCGCCACCGCCGGTGGCTCGCGCGCCGTCATCGTGACGGACACCAACGTAGGCCCCCTCTACCAGATGCCCGTTAAGCAGAGCCTCGAATCCGCAGGCTACGAGGTGAGCATCTGCACCTTCGAGGCCGGCGAGGCCCATAAACGTGCCGAGACCTATGTTGCCATTTTGGAGTTTGTGGCCGAGCACGAGCTTTCGCGCTCCGACGTGATCGTGGCGCTCGGCGGCGGCGTCGTGGGCGACGTGGCGGGCTTTGTGGCCGCCACCTACATGCGCGGCTGCAGGTTTGTG
>DAWDVX010000013.1:16765-25932 GCA_052346145.1 Collinsella sp. | reverse complement strand
ACAAGTCTGCTCGCCATGGTGGATTCGTCGGTCGGCGGCAAGACGGCCATCGACCTGGCAGCCGGCAAGAACCTGGCCGGCGCCTTTTGGCAGCCGAGCGTGGTCATCGCCGACGTGGGGTGCCTGGCAACCCTCACGCCCGAGCAGTTCGCCGACGGCTGCGGCGAGGTCGTCAAGCACGCCGTGATCGCCGACCCCGAGCTCTTCGCCGAGCTTGAGAAGACCCCGCTCACGCTGGAGCTGCTGAACCGCGACGTGGCCCGTGTGGCGCTCATCATCGCCCGCAATATCGACATTAAGCGCGCCGTGGTCGTTGCCGACGAGCGCGAGACCAACCAGCGAAAGCTGCTCAACTTTGGACACAGCGCCGGACACGCCGTCGAGGCCTGCGAGCACTTTGAGCTCGGCCACGGCAACTGCGTATCGATTGGCATGGGCATCATCACGCGCGCCGCGGCCCTGCACGGCGTTTGCGATGCTGCACTGCCCGGCCGTATTGAGGAGCTCTGCGCCCGCCACGGCCTCAAGACCCGCTGCGACCTCAATGCCGATGCCGTCTTTGCCGAGGCGCTCCACGACAAGAAGCGCGCGGGCGACACCATCGACCTGGTGATTCCGCACGGCATTGGCCGCTGCAGCATCGACCGCACGCCGCTTTCCACTTTCCACGAACTCATTGCCGAGGGCCTCGGCCAGAAGGGAGACGCATCCGCATGCTAGCCCGCATCACCCCGTCCCCGCTTAAGGGCACCGTTCCCGCCATCGCGTCCAAGTCGATGGCGCACCGTCTCATCATCTGCGCTGCCCTTGCCAACGGAGAGACGCATGTGACCTGCAACACCACCTGCGCCGATATTGAGGCCACGGTCCGCTGCCTCACGGCGCTCGGCGCCCGCATCGAGACCGTCGAGGACGGCTTCCAGGTCCACCCCACCATGAAGAGCATTGAGTTCGGCCTGCTCAAGGCCCTTGCCGGCGGCACGCTCGACTGCGGCGAGAGCGGCTCCACGCTCCGCTTTATGCTGCCCGTCGCCTGCGCGCTGGGGGCAGAGGCAACCTTTGTAGGACAGGGCCGCCTAGGCGCACGCCCGCTGTCCCCGCTCTCGGACGAGATCATTGCCGCCGGCTGCGACCTACAGGGTCTGGGCGGTTTTCCGCTCAAGACAAGCGGACGCATGCGCCCGGGCACCTTTGTGCTGCCGGGCAACGTAAGCTCGCAGTATATCTCCGGCCTGCTGCTGGCAGCCCCGTTGCTCGCCCAGCCCTCCTGTGTGCAGGTGACTGGCCTCATTGAGAGCCGCCCCTACATCAACCTAACGATCCAGGCCATGAAGGCCTTTGGCGTTGAGGTCAACGTCGAGCGCATTCCGGCCAAGGACGGCCAGCCCGAGGTCACGAACTTCCGCGTGAGCAGCGGCTCGTACCGCACGCCCGGCAGCGTGGCCGTCGAGGGCGACTGGTCCAACGCTGCCTTTTGGCTGTGCGCCGGCGCTATCGGCACCGACCCCATCACCGTCGAGGGCGTGTCCCTGAGCTCCGCACAGGGCGACCGCAACGTGCTTGCCGCGCTTTCGCGCTTTGGCGCCCGCATCGTGCGCTCCACCAACGCCGCCACCGTGCAGTCCGACAAGCTCGCCGGCTTTGAGATGAGCGCCCACGACATTCCCGACCTGGTGCCCGTTATCTCGGCCGTGGCCTCGCTGGCACAGGGCCGCACCTTTATCCGCGATTGCGCCCGCCTGCGTATCAAGGAATCCGACCGCCTGGCCACCACCACCCGCGAGCTCACCGCGCTGGGCGCGCAGGTGCGTATTGCCGGCGACGACCTCATCATCAAGGGCGTCGATGCCTTTACCGGCGGCGAGGTCGATTCGCACAACGACCACCGCATCGCCATGATGGCCGCCATCGCCGCGAGCCGTGCCACCGGCGAGGTCGTGATCCACGGCGCCGAGGCCGTCAACAAGTCCTATCCCGATTTTTTCGACCACTACCGCCTGCTGGGCGGCAAGGTCACACTCGAGGAGGAATAGCATGTCCTCGACCTTTGGCAACGTCTTGCACTTAAGCATCTTCGGCCAATCGCACTCCCCCGCTATCGGCTGCTCGCTCGATGGCATCCCGGCGGGCATCGCCGTGGACCAGGAAGCGCTGCAGGCCTTTTTGGACCGTCGCGCCCCCGGTCGCGACGAGACCGCGACCAAACGCCGTGAGGCCGACGCCGCCCACATCATCGCCGGTGTTGTCGATGGACATACCACCGGCGCGCCCATCGCCGCGATTATTGAGAACACCAACACGCGCTCCAAGGACTATTCCGAACTGCGCCGCAAGCCCCGTCCCGGACATGCGGACTTCCCTGCGCGCGTGAAGTATCACAACATGCACGATGTCGCTGGTGGCGGGCATTTCTCCGGCCGCCTGACGGCACCCCTGTGCATCGCCGGCGGGATCGCGCTGCAGGCACTCGAGGCCCACGGCATTCAGGTCATGGCGCACGTCGCGCAAATCGGCGGCATCTCCGACCTGCCCATGGATGATATGGTCTATCGCGAGGCCGACCGCAAGGCGATCCTTACGAACGACCTGCCCTGCATTGACGCCGCCGCAGCCGGCCGCATGCGCGAGGAGATCCTAGCCGCGCGCGACGAACTCGACAGCATCGGCGGCATCGTGGAGTGCGGCATTTACGGGCTTCCCGCGGGCATCGGCGACCCCATGTTCGACGGCATCGAGAACCGCATCGCGCAAATCGCGTTTGGCATTCCCGCCGTAAAGGGCGTGGAGTTTGGCATGGGCTTTGCCGTGGCCGCCATGCGCGGCAGCGAGAACAACGATCCGTATCGCATCGACGCCGAGACCGGCGAGATTGAAGTCGAGTCCAACAACGCCGGCGGCATTCTGGGCGGCATCTCCACCGGCGCGCCCGTCATGTGGCGTATGGCCGTAAAGCCGACACCCTCTATTGGCCGCGAGCAGCAGACCGTAGACATGGACGCCATGGAAAATGCCGAGCTCTCGGTCCACGGTCGTCACGATCCCTGCATCGTCCCCCGAGCTGTCCCCGTAGCCGAAGCAGCCGCCGCCCTCGCCATCTGGGACGCCCTCCTCGAGGACGCCGCCCAGCTCTAAAAATCTCTGGGGGCCAACTCCGGCCCCCACGCCCACCCAGTGATTTTTCTGGGACGGGGATTAAAAAATCATTGTGTACCTAATGATTTTTAATCCCCGTCCCAGAAAAATCACCGACACGTGAAAGGGGCCTCCATGGACCTTGCTGACATCCGCCAGGCCATCGATGGCATCGACACCACGCTCCTCAACAGCTTTGTCGAGCGCATGGATATTGCCACCGAGGTCGCCAAGTCAAAAATCGAGACGGGCAAGGCCGTCTTCGACCCCGCCCGTGAGCGCTCCAAACTCAACAACCTCGCCGGCCGCGCGCCCGAGCGCTACGAGGCCCAGACCATCGCCCTGTTTCGTCTCCTCATGAGCATGAGCAAGGCCGAGCAGCAGCGCTACATCAACGAGCTCAAGGGCATCACCGTCTCGCAAAAGGCCCACGCCACGGCTGCAGCCTTTGACACGCCCTTCCCTCAAACGGCCACCGTTGCCTGCCAGGGCGTGGAAGGTGCCTATAGCCAGATAGCCGCGTGCAAACTCTTCGACGTGCCCGACATCGCGTTTTTCGAGACCTTCGAAGGCGTTATGCGCGCTGTGCGCGACGGCTTCTGCGAGTTTGGCGTGCTGCCCATCGAGAACTCCACCGCCGGCTCGGTCAACGCCGTCTACGACCTGCTCGCCCAGTTCGACTTCCACATCGTGCGCTCGCTTCGCCTCAAGATCGACCACAACTTGCTCGTCAAGCCCGGCACCAAGCTCGCCGACGTGCGCGAGGTCTACAGCCACGGCCAAGCTATTGCCCAGTGTGCCGGCTTTATCGAGTCCCACGACCTGCACGCCACCAAGTACCCAAACACGGCCATGTCGGCCGAGATGGTTGCCAATTCCAACCGCACCGATGTTGCCGCCATCGCATCGCGCAGCTGTGCCACGCTGTATGGCCTCGAGGTGTTGGAGCCCAATATCCAAGACTCGGACAATAACTACACGCGCTTTGTCGTCATCAGCCGCGAGCCGCGCGTCTACCCCGGCGCCAACCGTACCTCACTCATGATTACCACGGCCAACGAGCCGGGCGCGCTCTACCGCGTGCTCGAGCGCTTCTATGCGCTCAACATCAACCTCATCAAGCTCGAGAGCCGCCCCATCCCCGGCCGCGACTTTGAGTTTATGTTCTACTTTGATCTGGACTGCCCCTTTGGCAGCAAGGCCCTCGACGACCTGCTCGATTCGATCGACGACGTGTGTGAGAGCTTTACCTACTTTGGCAGCTACACGGAGGTGCTATAGATGACCGATACCGCCGCAACCCGCCCCTACGGCGTGCTGGGCCGCGTGCTGGGCCACAGCTACACCCCGACCATCTACAAAGAGCTCGCTGGGCTCGAGTACGTGCGATTTGAGCGCGAGCCCGAGGATCTTGAGGCTTTTATGACGGGCGACGAGTGGGAGGGCACCAACGTGACCATCCCCTACAAGCGCGCCATCATGGAGTATCTGGACGAGCTGAGCCCGCTCGCCGAGCGCATGGGCAACGTCAACACCATCACGCGCCTGCCCGACGGCCGCCTGCGCGGCGACAATACTGACTACTTCGGTTTTCAGTGTCTAGTCAAGGAGTTGGGCGTAGAGGTTGCCGGCAAAAAGGTCCTCGTGCTTGGTGCCACCGGTGGCGCCGGCACCACGGCGAGCATGGTACTCGGCGACTTGGACGCCATCGTCGTACCCGTGGGTCGCACGAGCGAGGTCAACTACGACAACATCGCGCAGCAATCCGATGCCGCGCTGCTCGTCAACTGCACGCCCGCCGGCATGTTCCCCCACTGCCCCGACGCGCCCTGCACGCTCGAAGGGCTCGATGCGCTCGAGGGCGTTATCGACATTGTCTACAACCCCGCCCGCACGGGCCTGATGCTCGAGGCCGAGCGCCGCGGTATCCCCGGCATCGGCGGCCTGCTGATGCTCGTGGCCCAAGCGGCACAGGCCGTCGAGAGCTACACCGGCCAGGTCACCCTGCGCGAGCGCATCCTGGATGTAACGGAGCGCCTGTCGCGCCGCGAACAGAACATCGCGCTGATCGGCATGCCGGGTTCGGGTAAGACCCGCGTGGGTGAGCAGATTGCCCTGCGCACGGGGCGAGAGCACATCGACCTGGACCGCGCCCTCGAGGAACGCCTCGACATGCCCTGTGCCGACTATATCGTCGAGCGCGGCGAGGCGGCCTTCCGCGAGCAGGAGACGGCGGCGCTGTCCGACATCTCCAAGCGTAGCGGCCTGGTGCTCTCCACCGGCGGCGGCGTGGTCATGCGGGACGAGAACTATCCGCTGCTGCACCAAAACAGCCAGATCGTGATGCTCAACCGCAAGCTCGACGAGCTCGCCCACAAGGGACGCCCTATCACCGCCCGCGACGGCATCGACAAGCTGGCCGAGCAGCGCATGCCGCGCTACCGCGCCTGGGCTGACTTCATCATAGACTCGCGCGACTGCGCCGCCAACACCGCCCAAGCCCTCCTCGACACCCTCCCACCCGCTCTCTAACCAAAACCACCACAAAGGGGACAGGCACCTTTGTGGTGGTTTTCCAATCGCAAAGGAAGCAACCATGAAAGCACTCGTCATCAACGGCCCCAACCTCAACATGCTCGGCATTCGCGAGCCGGGCATCTATGGCAGCGACAACTACGACCGCTTAGTGCAGATCTGCCAGGAAGCGGGCGCCGCACAGGGCTTTGACGAGGTCGATGTCTTCCAGTCCAACCACGAGGGCAGCATCGTCGACAAGATCCAGGAGGCCTACGGCAAGGTCGACGGCATCGTCATCAACCCGGCCGCCTACACGCACACGAGCGTGGCGATCCTCGACGCCCTCAAGGCCGTCGCCATCCCTGCCGTCGAGGTCCACATCAGCGCCGTCGAAACACGCGAGGACTTCCGCCAGGTGAGCTACGCCCGCCTAGCTTGCTTCGCCACCATCACCGGCGAAGGCCTCCAGGGCTACGCACACGCGATGGAGCTGCTGAGGGAGCATCTCGAAAAGTAAGCAAACGGTGACAATTCACGAACGCTGATTCGCGTGACTACAACGCCAGTGCCGGCAGCAGCAATCTCGCTGCTGCCGGCATTTTATTACTGGCATATAATCGTTGCAGTCACACAATGTCTGGAGACCCGCATGCTGAGCATTCATCTGGGAGATTACCCCGGCTCCATCTACGATACCAAGACCTTCTTTAGGAACTCGTACTTGGATTCATGGTTCGAAGACCCCATGGCTGCGCAAATTATTAAAGGCGTTGACGGATCGGAGTTCATCGGCTCTCACAACATCATAAGCAAGCAGCTGGGCTCGATCAGCCCGCTCGAGTTATCCGGCGGAGTAAAGACGCTCCTGCTTGTCCGCAATCTCCCCAACATGGTCTTTAATGCTTCCACCTGCGGCGATAACTGCGCCCGTTGGCTGCTCAAAATTGGCAAAGAACAGGATGTGCTGGTAACCCTTTACCACGTCCTGAAGTTCCCCTGGAAGCGTTTTGAGATTCGCATCGATAACGATGGCTGCATCGTCAGGAACATGCAGGAGTTTGTTGGCGCCACGAATGATTTTCTGGATGTTGAAGATGCGACTAGAATGCCGCACTAAGTTCTATTGCCGTAATCGCTGAATGCGGTTGCGAAAGACTTATCGGAGTGTTCGAGGGCAGAGCAGTAAGCCACGCAAAACGTTTAAAACCAAGGCTACGCCCATGCGTTGGAGTCGCTGAAAGGCCAATCCACATCAGCAAGATGAAAAAAGCCCGGACCACCAAGCGGTCCGGGCTTAATAAACGATGGTGCTCCATGGCGGATTCGAACCGTCGACCTTGGGATTAGAAGTCCCCTGCTCTCTCCAACTGAGCTAATGGAGCAAATAACCGCACGCCCAAGCACGCGCACGCGTGCCAGGCGCTAGTAATTATAACCTAGTTGAACTGCTCGCGGTACGCCTTGCAGACCTCATCAACCGGGCCGTCCATGCGAAGGTCGCCCTTCTCAATCCAAACGGCGCGCTGGCAGATGCGCTCAACCTGCTCCATAGAGTGCGAAACGAACAGAACCGTCACGTCGCCGCTCTGGATAAAGTGCTGGATGCGGGCCTCACACTTTTGCTGGAAGAACACATCACCGACGGACAGCGTCTCGTCAACGATCAGAATATCGGGCTCGGTAATCGTCGCGATTGCAAAGGCGATACGCGCCACCATGCCCGAAGAGAAGTTCTTAAGCGGCATATCGACAAAGTTCTGCAGCTCAGCGAACTCGATAATGCCGTCAAAGTTGGCGTCGATGAACTCCTTGGTATAGCCGAGCAGGGCGCCGTTCAGATAGATGTTCTCGCGGGCGGTCAGCTCGGGGTCAAAGCCGGCGCCAAGCTCAATCAGCGGCGCGATGTTACCGTGCACCTTAACGCTGCCCTCGCTAGGCTCAAGAACGCCAGCGATAATCTTGAGCATCGTAGACTTGCCGGAGCCATTGGTGCCGACCAGGCCCACGACCTCGCCACGATGAATATCGAACGAGATATGCTTGAGCGCCCTAAACTCCTCAAAGAACAGCTCGTGCTTGGCAAGCTTGATGAAGTACTCCTTGAGGTTGGTCAGCGACTCGGACGCCATGTTAAAGATCATGGTGACGTCATCGACCTCGACAGCCAGAGGCTGCTCGCTGTAATCAACAACAGATTCAGTCATCACAGCACTCCTTAGATGTAGAGGATGAACTTGCGCTCGGACTTATGGAACACGGTGTAGCCAATAACAAGCGCAAAAACCGCCCAAGCGACGCACATGCCAAACGTCAAAAGCGAGGGCGTGGTCTGGAACAGGAAGATATCGCGCATAAACTGCAGGTAGTTATACATGGGGTTCGCATAGACCAGAATGCGCACGAGATGCGGCATTTGCGCAACGAAGTCGGTCGTCCAGAAAATAGGCGTGATGTAAGTCCACGCCGTGATGACGACGCTCCACAGATGCATGACATCGCGGAAGAAGACCGTGAGGGCGGAGAGCATCATGCCCAGGCCCATGCAGAAGCACATAAGCAGCAGTAGGCAGACCGGCAGCAGAATCAGGTGCCAAGAAGGCATAACGTGGAACCACAGCATAACGATGGCAACGGCGACCAGCGAGAAGGCAAAGTTGACCAACGAGAAGAGCACCTTCTGCACCGGGAAGACCCAGCGGTGCACTTTAACCTTCTTGAGCAGCGGAGCCGCGCCCACGATCGACGTCAGGGCCTGGTTCGTAGACTCGGACATGACGGCAAAGGTGACGTTACCCACGATCAAGTACAGCGGGTACATCTCGGGCGTAATTGAGCCATTGCGGCCCTGGGCGAAAATCGTCGAGAACACGATGGCCATGACGATCATCATCAGCAGCGGGTTGAGCACCGACCATGCGACGCCCAGAACGCTACGGCGATACTTGATCTTAAAATCCTTGGTAACCAGCTGACGAAGGATAAACGCGTCCTTCTCAAATTCGTTCTTAGCAAACGTCGCAGGCAGACTGCGAGTTTCTTGTTGCTTTGTCTGATCCGACACGGATGCAACTCCTTTACTCGTAATCGTTGACAAACGAACAGTATAGACCCGACGGCCATGCAAACGATTCGCGCAACAAAACTGGAAAACTAACCCACATCTTAGGATGCCAAGCCCAAACGGCTATACTTTCAAAGATTGAATGTATAAGGAGCATTGAGTGAATTCTGATTCCATCGCCGTCATCATCCCCTGCTACAACGAAGCGCTCACGATCGGCAAAGTCATCGACGACTTTCGCCGCGAACTTCCGCAAGCGACGATCTACGTATACGACAACAACTCGTCAGACAACACCTCTCACATTGCTGCAAAGCACGGTGCCACGGTCCGCTTTGAGCCCCGCCAGGGAAAGGGCAACGTGTGCCGCCAGATGTTTCGCGACATCGACGCCGATTGTTATCTGATGGTCGACGGCGACGACACCTACCCCGCCGAAGCGGCGAAGGCCCTCTGT
>DAWDVX010000013.1:0-16755 GCA_052346145.1 Collinsella sp. | reverse complement strand
ATCCTTAACGGCACGGCCGACATGACCGTAGGCGACCGCCTTTCCAACGGCACCTATGCCGAGGAAAACAAGCGCGCCTTCCACGGCTTTGGCAACAACCTAGTTCGCGCCATGATTAAGTGGATCTATGGCTTCAGCTTCGATGACGTTATGACGGGCTATCGCGCAATGAGCCGCCCCTTTGTCAAAACGTTCCCCGTGCTTTCCGAGGGATTTCAGATCGAAACCGAACTCTCCATCCATGCCGTCGATCACCGCTGGCGCATCAAGGACGTGCCCGTTGAGTACCGCGATCGCCCCGAAGGATCCGAGTCTAAGCTCAATACCGTCAGTGACGGCATCAAGGTCGTCGCCATGATCGGCACGCTGTTCAAGGACTACCGTCCGCTCAAATTCTTCAGCCTGGTCGCGCTTCTGTTTGCGATTATCGGCCTCGCCCTGGGCATCCCCATCGTCGTCGAATATTTCCAGACCGGTCTCGTCCCCCGCTTCCCCACCGCAATGCTCGCCGCATCTTTCATGTTCCTTTGTGGCCTGAGTCTCGCGACGGGGCTTATCCTTGATTCCGTTGCAAAGGTTGAGCGTAAGCAGTGGGAGGTCAACGTGTATAACACATATAGCTGCAGCATCCCTCCAGCGCAAATAAAAACGAGAGGTAAGTCGCATGCCGCTCATCTCCATCGTCGTGCCGTGCTACAACGAGCAGGAATCACTTCCGATCTTTCTCAAAGAGCTCGATGGCGTCGTTCGCATCATGACCCAGCAAGACCCCGGCATTTCCTTTGAAGCCGTCCTCATCGACGATGGCTCGGCAGACAAAACGCTCGCCGTCATGAAGGCAGAAGCCGCGGCGGCGCATCCATACGCCATCCGCTGGCACTCTTTCTCGCGCAACTTTGGCAAGGAGGCGGCACTACTCGCCGGACTCCAGCACGCAAAGGGCGACTATGTCGCCACCATGGATGCCGACATGCAGGACCCGCCCTCGCTCCTGCCGCAGATGTACGAGACCTTGCAGACCGAAGACTACGACAACGTCGCCACGCGTAGGACCACCCGCGAAGGCGAGCCTCCCATCAGGTCGTTCTGTGCCCGTATGTTCTACAAGATCATCAACCGCATTTCCAAGGCCGACATCGTCGACGGAGCACGCGATTTTAGGCTCATGAAGCGAGCTATGGTCAACGCCATCATCTCCATGGGCGAATACAACCGATTCTCCAACGGCCTTTACGGCTGGGTGGGCTTCAAAACCAAATGGCTCCCCTACGTAAACGTCAACCGCGTGGCCGGCGAGACCAAATGGAGCTTTTGGTCGCTGCTCCTCTATTCCATCGACGGCATCGTCGCGTTTTCCACGGCGCCGCTCTCCCTCGCCGCCCTCACGGGTATCGTCTTCTGTCTCATCGCTATTCTGGGATTCGTCGTCATCCTAGTAAAGACGCTTGTTTGGGGCGACCCCGTCGGCGGATGGCCGTCGCTCGCCTGCCTCATAACGCTGTTTGGCGGCATGCAGCTCCTGTGCCTGGGAATCATAGGTGAATACTTGGCAAAAGCCTACTTGGAAACCAAGCGACGTCCCATCTATATCATTCGAGAATCCAACGAGGAATCCGATGACACGGCCCAATAACAGCACGCTCAAGAATGTGGCGTTCTACGCCACCTGCTTCGCATTTTCCATCGCACTCTTTGTCGCACTTGCAGCGGCAGGGCATGTCTACCCCTTTGACGACAACTCGTTTCTCACCAACGATCTCAAATACCAATACATCGACTTCTTTGCTTGGTTCCGGCGCGTCCTTTTAGGTGAGGCAAACCTTCGCTATTCCTTCTCGCAAGGACTCGGCATGAACACATGGGGGCTCTATAGCTACTACCTCGCCAGCCCCTTCAACCTGCTCTGCGCGCTGTTTCCCGCAGACAAGCTGACGCTCTTCGTGTTTGTTATCTCCGCGCTCAAACTGGGCTGCATCCACATCAGCAGCGCTTGGTATGTGCAAAAGCGCTTTGACCTGTCTAAGCCCGCCATATTTCTGCTTTCCCTCTCGTTCACGTTTTGCAGCTGGACCATCAGCAACCTGCGCAACCCGCTCTGGATCGATTGCCTGATCCTGCTGCCCATCTGCGCCTACGGATGCTACGAGCTCATCCGCAAGCAGCGCATGATCTGCCTCGTCATCGCAACGGCGCTCAATGTCATGTTCTGCTGGTATACGGCCTACATCAGCATCCTGTTCCTCTGCATCTTCGTATTGGTCGAATTTGTCGATTATGTTGCAGAAGAAGGATTTAGTTGGAAGCTCATGCTCGATCGGGCCCTGCGATTCGCCGGGGCCATCGTGCTTGGACTGCTTCTGTCCGCTTGGACCTTTTTGCCGACCATCCTTGCCATGTCCAAGGGCGGTCCCGTTCTAGCACTCGGCCCCCTACTTAAAACCAGCCTCAAGTCGCTCATCAGGGGCTTTCTTCCCTGCATGTGGGTAAGCAACGAAAGCACACCGCAGTTCTATTGCGGCATCATCATGATACTGCTTGCGGTGAGCCTGCTGGTTAACCGCACGGTTTCAATCAAGACGCGCATCGCAACACTCGTCGTCACGATAATCCTGGTCGCAAGCTCCGTTTTGAGCCCGCTCGAGTACATCTGGTGCGGCATGCGCGTTCCCAACGGCTTCTACTCGCGCACGGCTTTTTTGCTGAGCTTCTTTACGCTGTGGACCGCAGGATACGCGCTGCAGGCGCTCAAAAACCAGCCCAAATTGCGTCAAGCCTATCGCCCCGTCGTCATCATGCCCCTCCTGGCACTAACCGCCATTGAGTTGTTTGCCAACGCCCATGTCATTTGGAATCAGCTGTACGTAGGCTATTCCGAAGAAGCCAACAGCACCTATGTCGCCACCGCAACCGACACGATCACGGCCATTCAAGACCAGACTTCGGCGTCGTTCTATCGCATTGACCGCACGACCACACGCGTCGACAGCGCCGCCCTCAACGAAGGCCTGGTGCTTGGGTACAACCAGTTGTCTTCGTATTCGTCTGCCAACAACCCGCAGGCCATCGCACTGCTCAACTCCCTTGGATACAGCAGCGTCGGCGAATTCTCGACCCGTTATGCCGAGCCCATTCTCGCCGTCGATGCCCTACTGGGAGTCAAGTATGCCATTCCCGAGAACGCGCCTGCGGGATACGTTTCGGCCAAGACGAATCAGGTCGACTCCACAAGCGCGGTGTACGAGAACCCCTATGCGCTCAGCATTGGCGTCGCAGCCTCAAGCGATATCCAAAACAGCAAGCTGAAGAGCGAGAACCCTTTCGAAAAGCAGAACGACCTCTACAGCAAAATCCTAGGCCGCGAGGTCGAGCTCTATACCAAAATCGAGGCCACGAGCACGGGAAATAGCGATAGCTTAAAGCAATGGAGCGTTACTGTACCGGCAAGCTCCATCGGGTATCTCTACATCAACAAAGATGCGACCGCCGGCAGTTATTGGCCCGTCACCCTTGCCATCGACCAGCGAACGATTGAAAACGAGGCCTGGAGATTCGACAATAATATCCGCCAGATTGCGGATGCATCGGACTCCCCGAGCCAGCATACGGTGTCAATCGGAGTCGCAGAGGGCTATACAGACATGCCCCAAGACAATGAGCCGATCTTTTACGCCCTCAATCTGGACGTTTTCGAGCAGATTATGAACGAGCTTAAGACGAGCGAATTTGTTCCGACGGTCTTTAAGGACGGAAGGATCGAAGGCGAATTTATCGCCAAGGATGACGACAACCTGCTGCTGAGCGTTCCGTACGATGAGGGCTGGAACGTAACGGTAAACGGAACCGCCGCAGAACTAACGCCCGCCGCCGATAAGGGTTTGTCGTCCCTGAACATACAGAAAGGCGCGAATAGGATCGTGATGACCTACAAGACTCCGGGCGCCCTTGCGGGGCTTGCAGTGAGTCTGGCGACCGCTGCCGCCCTTGTTGCAGCGGGGCTATTCACCAGGCAAAAGAAAAGCCGCCGTTAACAAGCGGCGGCTTTTACTCTCGAAAAGTTAATAGCGGCTAGAGCGTCTTGAGGTACTCCCCCAGCTCTTCCTCCCAGTCGGGCATGCGGAACCCGACCGACTCGAGCCTGGACAGGTCGAGCGCGGAGTGGACCGGGCGCGGGGCGACGGGGCCGGCGGCATTCGCGTAGTAGTCGGCGGTGCTGACCGGGACCACTTTCTCCCCGTTGCCGTTGGCTGCCTCGAAGACGGCGCGGGCGATGTCGGCCCAGGACTTCACGGCGCCGGAGCCGGTGCAGTCGTAGGTGCCGTAGGGGGCGTGCGTCCCCAGCACATGGAAGATGGCCCGCGCCATGTCGCGCGTGAAGGTCAGGCGGCCCAGCTGGTCGTCCACGACGGTGACCTGGTCCAGCTTGTCGTCCGGGTCGGCGACGCGGTCGGAGAGCGCCTTCATCGTCTTGACGAAGTTGTGCCCCTCGCCGATGACCCAGGAGCTGCGCATGATGTAGTGGCGGGGGCAGCCGGCCACGGCAATGTCGCCCGCGGCCTTGGTCTGGCCGTAGACGGACAGCGGGCTGAGGGGCTCGTCCTCGGTATGGACCTCGGCCGTGCCGTCGAAGACGTAGTCGGAGGACACGTGCACGAGGGTGATCCCGTGCCCAGCGCAGGTGCGGGCGAGCAGGGCCGGGCCGGTGGCGTTGGCCTTCCAGGCGGTCACGCGGCCCTCGGGGGCCTCCGCTTTATCGACCGCCGTGTAGGCACCGCAGTTGATCACGGTGCCGTAGAGCGACCAGTCGTACTGCGCGTAGGCGTCCGGGTCGGACATGTCGAAGGTGTCGATGTCGCAGAAGTCGAAGTCCTTGGCGACGCCGCGCTCCTCGGCGAGCGCGCGCACCGCATGGCCCAGCTGGCCGTTGCAGCCGGTGACGAGGGTGCGCTTCGGCGCCATGGGGACGACGTCCCTCAGCATCGGGTGGTTGAGGTCGGCCTCGGACACGGTGGCCTCGTCGAGCGGGATGGGCCACTCGATGGCGAGCTCGGGGTCGGCCAGGTTCACGAAGGTGTAGGTCCTCTTCAGCTCGAGGGACCAGTGGGCGTCCACCAGGTAGGTGTAGGCGGTGCCGTCCTCGAGCGCCTGGAAGGAGTTGCCCACGCCGCGCGGTACGTAGATGGCCTTCGATGGGTCGAGCGTGCAGGTGTAGACCCTGCCGTAGGTGGCGCTGCCCTCGCGCAGGTCCACCCAGGCGCCGAAGACCGAGCCGCGCGCCACGGAGATGAACTTGTCCCAGGGCTCGGCGTGGATGCCGCGGGTGACGCCGCGGCTGTCGTTGTAGGAGACGTTGTTCTGGACGACGCGGAGGTCCGGGATGCCCAGGGCGCACATCTTGGCGCGCTGCCAGTTCTCCTTGAACCAGCCGCGCGAGTCGCCGTGGACGGCGAGGTCGACGACCTTGAGGCCCACGATGCCGGTCTCGGCGACGGCGAGGTCCTTCTCGAATGCGATGTCTGCCATCTAACTCTCCCCTCCTACTGGCCCTGTGCGCGGTAACGGGCCTCGGTGGCCTCCTTGGCCGGGCGCCACCAAGACTCGTTGGCCACGTACCAGTCGATGGTGGCCTTCAGGCCCTCGGCGAAGTCGGTGTGGGCCGGCCTCCAGCCCAGCTCGCGCTGGAGCTTGGTCGAGTCGATGGCGTAGCGGCGGTCGTGGCCGGGGCGGTCGGCGACCCAGTCGAAGTCCTCGGGGTCGTGGCCCATGGCCTCCAGGATCATGCGCAGGACGGTGATGTTGTTCTTCTCCCCATTGGCGCCGATGAGGTAGGTCTCCCCCATGCGGCCCTTGGTGAGGATGTCCCACACCGCGGAGCTGTGGTCCTCGGTGTGGATCCAGTCGCGGACGTTCTCGCCCTTCCCGTAGAGCTTGGGGCGGACGCCGTCGACGATGTTCGTGATCTGCCTGGGGATGAACTTCTCCACGTGCTGGTAGGGGCCGTAGTTGTTGGAGCAGTTGGAGATCGTGGTGTGCAGGCCGTAGGTGCGGGTCCATGCGCGCACGAGCATGTCGGAACTCGCCTTGGTGGAGCTATAGGGGCTCGAGGGCTTATACGGCGTCTCCTCGGTGAACTTGGCGGGGTGGTCGAGCGCCAGGTCGCCGTAGACCTCGTCGGTGGAGACGTGGTGGTAGCGGACGCCATATTTGCGGACGGCCTCCAGCAGGCGGAAGGTGCCCTCCACGTTGGTGCGCAAGAACGGCTCCGGGTCGGCGATGGAGTTGTCGTTGTGGCTCTCTGCGGCGTAGTGCACGATCGCGTCGTGGCCGGGGACGATCCTATCGAGCAGCTCCGCGTCGCAGATGTCACCGACGACGAGCTCGACCCTGTCCTCGGGCAGCCCCGCGATGTTCTCGGGGTTGCCGGCGTAGGTCAGCTTGTCCAGGACGGTCACGTGGACGCCCGGGTGGTTCTTCACCACGTAGTGCACGAAGTTGCTGCCGATGAAGCCGCAACCGCCCGTGACGATGATGTTCTTAGGTTCAAAAATCTCAGACATGAAAATCCAATCTGAAGCAAGTACAGCTTCTTTAGTATGCCGCAGGAAGTGACGCCGCGACACTATTCAACAAAACTATCGGACATTTCGGCATGCGATAAGAGCCATGACCTTCGCAGAATTACTTCCCCTACAAAACGCCTCCGGAATGCAGTCTTTGTCGTACCGGAAGACCGAATTCCCAGTTTTATCGCGTAAGTACTTATAGAAGAAGTCTTCCCAGCTTTTAAACTTCTCACTGTTTACAAAGGCTTCTGGGGTTTCCAAAACCGCCTTAACATCTAACCCTGAAATTACGCCAGAGCTCAGCAGAAGCCACTCGAATGACTCGGGAAGACAAACCGTAACAGTATCGCGATGAATGTCTTGCAGCTTAAGGACGCGGTCCGCATAGCACCCAAATGCCGCTCCGTCCGCGACAACAAACACGCGATCGTCGAAATGCTGATCCAACCAGCCCAAAATCGCGCTGTTCGTCATGGCCGAAGCACAGGTAAGCTCACTATCAGCGAAATGCCGTTCAAAGAACTGGAAACCAGACTTACTGTCCTCGCATAGAAGGATAGAAAAGTCCTGTTTTGGCGCCGATCGGGAAATAGCATAACGATGATTTCCGCGATCTTGATAAACAGGGACGAAGGAATGGTATTTTCCGCTCGTCTTAATCTTGTAAATCTCATCCACGCTATACGGAAGATTGGGGAAATCAGCCCTTGAGATCAGCACGAAATAATTCGAGGAATACAGCACATGATGGGCAAACTCATCAGAATGGATCTCTTTTAAGCCCTCATCGACAAATACAATCGAGTCATGAACGGACGAAAGCTGGTTTCGCCAATCATAATCGGTCAGGGCGACACAGGGACAATCGCATTGCAAGGAGACACCCGACTGCTCGCCCGTTCGCATGTAGTCTGCGACCATGTCAAACAGTGTCGTCTTACCCGTGCCACTATCGCCACGCACAATAGTGATGTTCCGCTTGATGGTAAATGTGTACTTAGTTCCCCTGCGGCGGGAAATCTTAACGAGATGCGAACCGTTCATAAGCAGTACCTACAGATACGGAATCGACTCGTGAATCAATTCGGCCATGTTGTGAACGATTCGGCCGCTATTCACGACTTTAATTTTAAAATCCTCGCGACCAAAGTCCATCACATGATAGAGATTCACAACGAGCTTGCGGTCTTTCGCCATGTCGAGAATCCACTTGGCACAGTTGTCACCACAGGTAGAGGCGTTAAAAATATGCTTACGATCGAACCTCATGAGCAGCAGCGTTTTCACGCCACCAGAAAGCTGGAGTGGGGAGATGGATCCAAGCACGGGGCTTTCGATGACGTTTTCGGAGACAACATCCGATCGATCGACATCTTTAATTATCGAGACTGCATAGGGATCCGTAATCCAAGTAGACCGGTAAGAGTTTTTGAAATATGTCGCTGTGTTGTAAATCGCTTCTGGCATATCGCCAAAGTAGACGCTTAACACATCCACTCCCAATCATATTATCTTTATGGTCAACGTAATCATAACGAAAGGGGCCACCAGATAAACGGTGACCCCTAAAAGAAAACAAGCTGGCGCTAGTACTCGCGCGGGCTGTTGACGATCTCGCCGGCGGCGACCTTCTTCAGGTGCTGCCCGTAGACCGACTTGCCGTAGGCCTTGGCGGCTTCCTCCAGCTCGGCGGTCGTGATCCAGCCGTTCTCCCAGGCGATCTCCTCGGGCACGGACACGGGCAGGTCCTGGGAGTGCTCCACGGCGCGGACGAACTCCGCCGCCTCGTGCAGGCTCTCCATGGTGCCGGTGTCCAGCCACGCGTAGCCGCGGCCGAGGGTGACCACGGACAGCGTCCCCTCCTCCAGGTACATCTGGTTGAGCGTGGTGATCTCGAGCTCGCCGCGGGCCGACGGCTCCACCCTATGCGCCTTGGCGGCCACGTCGCCCGGGTAGAAGTACAGGCCGGTGACGGCGTAGGAGCTCTTGGGGCGCTCGGGCTTCTCCTCGATGGAGACGGCCCTCCCCTCGCGGTCGAACTCCACGACGCCGAAGCGCTCGGGGTCGTCCACGTGGTAGCCGAAGACCGTGGCGCGGCCCGACTCGGCGTTCTGGACGGCGCGCGTCAGGTGGCGGGACAAGCCGTTGCCGTAGAAGATGTTGTCGCCCAGCACCAGGGCGCACGGCTCTCCGCCGATGAAGTCCTCGCCGATGGTGAAGGCCTGCGCCAGGCCGTCCGGCGAGGGCTGCTCCGCGTAGGAGAGGTTCACGCCGTAGCGCGAGCCGTCCCCGAGCAGGCGCTCGAAGTTGGGCAGGTCGGTCGGGGTGGAGATGACCAAGATGTCCCGGATGCCCGCCAGCATGAGGGTGGACAGCGGGTAGTAGATCATGGGCTTGTCGTAGACCGGCAGCAGCTGCTTAGAGGTCACGAGCGTGAGCGGGTACAGGCGCGTGCCGGACCCGCCGGCGAGGATGATGCCTTTCATAACATAACTCCTTAAAAAATAAAGCAGCCAGACATTGCATGCTTGCGGCAACGTTAACTTAAAGGTCTACGTTGCCGCAAGTATGCATCCATCACATTAAAACTATAGTATCAGTCATATAGGCGAACGACTCTATCCGTCAGTTTTGACCAGTCCCTCTCCTCCGCAGTCTTCAATCCCCCGTCATACAGCGTCTTACGAAGACCGTGATCATTAACGATGCGATTAATGCAGCTCACCGCAGCATCAATATCTCCCCGGTCATAAAGCAAGCAATTCAATCCGTCGCGAAGGAACTCTGCATTACCTCCATTGGGAACAGCAACAACAAAGCCGCCGGTCGCCATCATCTCCAGCGGGGGATATGAAAAACTTTCGAGAATGCTTGTCTTCAATAAAATATGACACTGGTTATAGATGTCTGATATTTGATCATGCGGTACTCTACCGAGGAAATTATCAATACGGTACCAAGGCTTCTTTTTACCAGTGTAGTTCATGTACCAAATCTCATATCTTTCAGAGTCAAGCCTTTCCACTACCCTGAAAGCTTCATCAACATTTTTATAATCAGAACCGCAATCCCCCTCAATTAGAATCCTAATTTTGGGCAAAGAAAAATCGCGCACAGAATGAGGGAACGCAGCAAGGTCAAGTCCGTTTGGCACAGACTTACAATCCTGACCGAACCTGTCCTGAAGCCATTCCTCACACCAAGGCGAAATTGTCAAATAGTCAATATCATTATTCAAATACGTGGCATTTGCTTGAAGGCGCAGTCTATCTCCTGGAAGATAAAAATCGGTCTCCAGATTCTGGACCAAGTACTTTTTCTTACCAATACGTGGATAGCGCCTAACAAAATCAAGAGTGTCCCAAAGGGTTGCAACTGCGGTATCAATTGCACCCGACAAAGGACATTTATCGAGCTTACCGCTAGGAACGACACGATTAAGAACAGGAATACGATGTCCGAAAACTTCAAGCCACTTTGTTGAATCATCAGTATTAAGCAACAATACATCAACGCCAGCGTCTTGAAGAATGCACAGATGCTTAAGGGCGACTAAGACACCACCGCTAGTATTCACGCTCGGCATGACCATTGCGAGATTGGGAGATTGTTCTTTTACAATAATATCTCGGATTGCTTTAGCAGCCGAAACAGTAGTGCAGTGCTCATGGCAGTATAAATATGCAGATTCGCCGACGCTCTTCCTAAGATCAGAATCTAATATCAGACGATTGAGGGCAGCACACCAGTCCTCAACACAATCGCAGAGAAATCCAGTAACGCCATCCTGAATCATCTTCTTAAAGGCGCCAACATTGCTAGCAACCGTAGGAACCTTAACAAGCGATGATTCAATCCATTTATTCTCGGATTTAGCTCGATTGAATAGAGTATTCTCCAAAGGAGCGATATTGATATCACAGGAAGCTATATAATTTGGAAGCCGACGCCAATCGCAAAATGGGAACGTGACAATACGTTCAGAAAATGGCATCAAGTCATCAGGAACATCGAGTTCCCCGCCCACCATCAGGGTGACGTTGTGATGAGTCTCCATTACCTTAGATAATGCTGGGAGCACTGAATTGAAATCTGCATTATGGGTAATGCTTCCGCTAAAATAGCCGATTCTGATTTCCTGAGTTTTCTGTTTTTCATCCCTTCGCTCAACCGCTCGCTTATAGGGAACCCTATCCTCGGGCAAGACGCTTGAGCTTTGCAAGCTGGGGAGTACATCTCGACGATAGATAGCAATATTCGAATAATCAATCATCGATTCAGATGCTACATTTCTATTTATATAGACCCTGGGAACATATTTTTTTAGTTCTTCCGCCATACCCTCAGTAGTAGTGATAGCGCAATCGCAAAGCTTCAGTGTTTCACCCATTCGCCTGACTCCATCGTCATAGCAAGACTTATCATGAGCAGTCATTGCATTAACGAACGGAATAGAATCGGTATAAGCAGTGTCGATAACCAAATCATCAATGTCATAAATAACACGCTTATTGAGTTTTTTTGCCTGCCTAATTAAAGATTCAACTTCATCACTTAGGGGACAACGGAAAATAATAAAAGTACGCGCATGCCTAAGAATATCCTTTTCCATCTCCCAGGCATTAACCTTTTGGACCGTTAAGCCGGCAGCCTCAAGTTCCTCAATCTGATGATCGACACGGTACCTAATAGGATGCGGAACGGAATAATCACATCCATTAATAAAAATAACATCAAAAAAAGAATTGTCTTGGCGAGAGCCAAAATCAAATCGAGGCCTATGCATTGAGAGTACATGGGAGACCTTCTTGGGGACGTTATAAAAGCCCTCTTCTTTAACGGTGTAACCAATGCCCTCAAGAAGGTTCAACATGAAACACTAACTCCTAAAACGCAGAAAGAATTGAAATAAAGTCAACAAATAGAATAGTACTCATTATCAATGAAGAACCAAGCAAGACATGTCCTTCAGAACTTGATTTTATCGGTCGCAAGATATTCAACAGAACCGGAAGGACCAGTGGGAATAAATATCGTCCTTGGACCCCCATGATAATATCTTCACGCTTATCAACAGTAAGAGTCCAGTTCCTCATCGTCATAACAATCAGGAAGAAATTGACGAATACAACAGCAATCATTACAAAGCGATCCGTACTGCAGAATAATTTTTTATTATTCTCATCGTTATAAAACAGAACAACGGACTGAAGAATGATGTAAAGCCAAAAACAAAATGGCCAAACATTAATCGAAAGAGCGCCAAGATTGTAACCTGCATAGGATTGAAACCAGAATGGCCCCATCTCCCAAATAGACTTAATAAAGACCTTTGTGCAATGCAGCGGCGCTCGCATCAAATCAAAAGAATCTGGCATGAAACTACCATGATAAAGAGACACGAACGCACAGCTCGCAACAAAAGCTATCGCAAAGAAGGAAAAGATGAACTTTATATAGCTGTCTGTTCCTTTAAGTTTTTTCCAGTGAATAAGATTCAAGAGTACCAACGGGAAAAACATTATCTTTGAAAGAAGCAGTAAAACGGATAGCAGTATTAACGCCAGCAGAGATCGATAGTACAACGAGTCCGCATAAATCTTAACAACTACAGCAACGTACAAAATGGCAACAATGTTTGCGACAGAATCAGCCGAAACAGACGCTTCCTGCTGCAATAAAATGGGATTTAGTAAAAAAATCAAAACAGCATTTTTACCAACTGGCATCAGTTTGATTATCCAATAAGCCGCGAAGCAATATATTAATCCAGCGCACACGCGCGAAACTGAAAGGGCCACAAAGGCATTGAAACCCGTTTGCTGCGCAAATCCTAGAATTACTCCCGGAATTAAATAAAGATGAGGGTAATAGCTCCCCAAATACGTATGGCACACAAAGACGCTAGACCAATCGGTAGGCTGAGTCATTGCATTAAAATAATCTGCGTACGATGAAGGAAACTGACCCAATTGGAAGCAAGAGACAACATCAAAGCCATTGCCGTTACGAGACAATAAGGCGGCCGCCTGCCAAATATGAGAAGCCTCGTCTGGAACATTAGCGGGCAGCATGAAAAGGCCAAAAGCAGTTACAGCGGGCACACCAATCACCACAAAGCAAATTGCGGGATTGTGCTGCTCTTTAATTAATAATAGGACACCAACGAACAAGCAGGCGATTAAGGGCAGAGCCGAGAGCCATAGCCCAGGCAATCCGATAGCGCTGGCTTTAAAGGCGCAATAGTAGAAAAATCCCAAGCAAAGAGAGAGTGCAGCTATAAGTGGATAAACGATAAACGTCAGAGCTTTTCGATAACTATCAGATAGTTTCAGATGACCAGTAAAGGTATCTAGATTCATAACTCTACAACTCCGTCTCGATAAATGTTCAACTTACGCCGGCATTGTTGCAGCGTCATAAAGAATTGCTTCTCATGCTAAGCGAATACAGGCTACAGACTATTGGAGCAAACCACTTGGGCCAGAATTTTTGAAGCATAGTTTCATCCTCCGACCTCCTTGTATCATCTTTAATCAACGCCGTGGTCTCAGAGCCTTCATGAATTCGATGAAACATTAAAACCTCGGGAGAATAAACGAAAGATCCGTCGATTTTCGAGAATCTTTCCCATGCCTCCCAGTCCAAGTCACATTTCATGTCTGTCATAAATAACGGTGTCTGTAAGATGCTTAGATTAAATGTCACAGAAGGACAGCAGATGGCGGAACCGAACCTCAGGATATCCCTTTTATCCTTAACCGATGAAAGAGCGCCGTGGCGAGCAAACTTACGAAGTAAAATTCTCTTAATTTTCAGAATAAGGAGGTTTTCTTCATATACGCCATTTCTTATCTCACCATAATTAGAAAAGAAGATTAAAGGTCGATCCGCTTCTTTCATAGCCCGCAGCATAGTTTCCGTATAACTAGAGCTATAGATATCATCCTGATGAGCTATAGTCACAAGCTTTGTATTTGAATTCGCAATAGCACAATTCCAGTCATGAGATATGCTAGGCGACCCCTCGTTAACAATTACCGGAATCGAATAATTAGACGCTATACGATCAATATAGGAATTAGGAGTTGACGTCGATATAAGGATATTACTTCGGGTGCTTTGGTTCACTAAAGAATCTAAACAGTCAGACAAGTACGGAGACTCGCCGTATGCGCACAATACAAATGTATGATCTTTTGCCAAGCACATGGCATTACTCCCTATTTTTTGATTCAAGCTCTTTTTCAAGCAATGCAATTCGTTGAGTTAAGTTAGCAATTGCAGAAGATTGTTTACTTGACAGACATGCCATAGAAAGAACAATGCATATCAAAAATAAAAACCCTAAGACAAAAACAAAATTGGCTGGAGTCTGAAAACCAAATAAACTTGAAATGAAGTAAAGAGGTTGCGGAAAGAGGCCGCATACCAACAAAACCAATGCAAGAACAATCCAAAGAAGTGAATACTTGAGCTGAAGGCTATCCTTTAATACAAGACGCAGCACAAAACAAAGCAAAACTAAACAAGCAGTAATGACACCAAACTGTAAGGAAATATGCATAACAACCCGTCCTAATTCGAGAATGAAGAGATGATAATCGCCAAAGTAACCTTTATCATGTAATAAATGCTACTAAAACCAGAAATTGACGACTTTCCCCCCTGTCGTTCTTTCATTACGACAGGCACTTCTGTAACGCGAAGGCCCTTAACCATAGCCGCAACAGCAGAATCCGGCTCCGGATAGTCTACGGGATATTTTTTACAGAACAGATCTATGGCCTTAGATCCACATGCGCGAAAACCAGAAGTGGGGTCGCTAACACGAACGTGAGTTGTAAGATGAATTACCGCAGAGAGCCATCTAATTCCAAGACGCCTCAAGAAGGTTGACTTGAAGCCTTCAGATTCCTCAAGAAATCGCGATCCGATAACTAAATCAGACCCATTATTTATTTCATCAAGCAAGCGCGATATGTAATGGGCGTCATGCTGCCCATCACCATCAACTTGGATGTCTACATCATAGCCAAAGCGTTTGGCATATTTGTGTCCGGCTTGAACCGCGCCTCCAATGCCAAGATTCTGCGGTAAATCCAGGACATTAACCCCCGCATCGCGACAAACACGCAAAGTGTCATCAGTGGAGCCATCGTTAATAACTACATAATCGTATCCAGCTTCCTCCACAGAAGAAACCGTATCTAAAATGTTCGCCTCTTCATTAAAAGCTGGGATGATAACCAGCGCTCTTAATTCATGCATCATCTGAATCCTCAGTACAGAATATCAATCAAACAGCCCAAGTCGAACTGAAAAACCCTATCGAAACAAGGAGAGCGAATTTACAGTTCGGATGTGACAGATTGCTTCGCCTTCCGATTTAATAGGTTAATTATACAAAGGAAGGAAAATAATAATCCAAAACCGTATGCCACCAAGATAATGATATTGATGACATTTGCATCAGAAGCAAATACCGGATTCACAAAACAATAACGAGAAAGAAACACGGCCAACGCTAACGAAGCGGCACCAGAAATCGTGCCAATAATCGGTTTCCCAAATGCAATAAAGACATCAATAGTGAAAAAGTTCAAACCAGTGAATGCGGTAGCAACGAGTGCCAACGGAAGATAATCTGAGTGAAGGCCAACTTCTTTGCCATAAATAGCAGTAAGCACAGGTTCGCCTATGAAAGCACTAGCCATGGCACACATCGCCGTCAAAACGAATACGGAAACGAGCATCTTAATAAATACTAAGCGTAATCGGTGAGTTTCGTTTTCTCGCCACATTGCCGAAATAGGTCCAAGCAGGGGGGCATATAGATAAGATACGAGAGCCTGAATTACGGCAGTCGGAGTGGCAACGGCGGCATAAAAACCCAACGCCTCATTTCCATAGGAAAGGCCATAGAACTGTCTTGTTACGCTAACAACAGCCGTGCACGCAAGAGATGCAACAAAACCGGGAAAGCAGATACGCGACAATTTGATAAGGGAAGTAAAATCAAAATCAGGTATAACGGCACAAAACCGTTTTGTCATTCTAAAATCATATGTAAGCACAACAGCTATGGTAACAAAAGCCATTGAAGCAACGGCTATTACCAAGTTATCAAATAGCAACAAGCACAACGAAAAGGAGACTAGAACTCCTACGCCACGAACTATTTGAGAGATAGCCGCAATGTCCAATCTGTTGTTTACCTGATCCACACCGTGAAGAACATCGACAAATGAATCACCAGCTTTAAATAGGCAATAAACAGCAACAACTGCCCAATCGTTGAATGCAACAGAGACTAAACAATAGAAGAAGCAAATTACACAGGCAAGTATTGTTGCAACGATTCTATGAGCGATAAAATTCCCAGTCGTAAAATCAGAATAGCTCTCAGAAACCTGAACGGGGCGCGCTCTAAGCAAAACAATGGTCGCAAAAATATTACCAACAGACATAGCCACAGCAAGGCTACCAGACATGCTAATGTCGGAACCAAGTGTCACCACAAGAACAGTAATCAGCCAGTTGCAAATCAAATACGCCATCGAGCCGACGCTGTTCCAAACAAGACTCTGCTCAACAGAGAGTTCTTTCGTTTTTCTATTAGACACAATCACTCCAGCAGTGGATCATCAGGCCTTGTTGAATAAAAACAAAACGCGAAGAAGTAAATCAGAAATCAAAGTAGGTCGCAGACGCTTTGGGAAAAATGCTTTCCTAAGTCTTGAAATAATCCCATCATCATTGGTGAAAATATCAAGCTCATGTTTCTGCTCAAAACTAAGCTCATCATAAAACACCGCAGAAAAATGGCTTAACTTTTTACTCTCATCTTTCGATCTATCACCAAATAGCTCGTCCTTAAAATAGGTCTTTAAAAGATCAAAATAACGATTATCTCCAGACGTGACCGCAGAGGAATGACGAACATGTGAAGCCGTACAGACGGAATCAAACAATACCTTTCCAAATGCCGAAGCACACCGAATCAGCCAGCGATCATGCATTTCATTCCCTGGATCTACCTCAAGAATAAAGGCCCTGCAGGCAAGGCGATTAAATACTATCGTGAAGCCTAGTCCGGGAGTATAAAACAAGGTGGTATGAAGAGAGAGGTACTTGTCCTGCGGAGCCGAGTCGCGTATCGGCTCGCCCTCGTCGTTTAGATATGAAAAGGAAG
>DAWDVX010000012.1:0-50390 GCA_052346145.1 Collinsella sp. | reverse complement strand
GCGGGGACGCGTTGCCAATGGTATGGATGCCTCCAAGGCCGCGACGCAGAACATCGCATCCGTCGAGGACTCGACGCTCAAGGTTTCCCAGTTTGGAAGTGATGACGGTAAGGCAATCGATCGCTCAGTTACGGTCGAGCTGCCGCGCCGTGTTGCCGAACATCTGAAGGGAGTCAACGCGCACGTGGGCTCGGGTGATCTGCAGATTGCCGGTGTCACCTGTGATGGTTTCGACCTTTTCCTGGGTGCGGGAGATGTAGAGTTTGCGGGCAGCGTGACTGATGCGCTCAGTGCTGAGGTCGGTTCGGGCGATGTGACGTTCGAGCTCTACCAGGCCCCCGCGAAGTCGATGGACGTGAGTGTGGGCTCGGGCGATGTGGAGATGACGGTTCCGAACTCGACGGGCTTTAAGGCGAGCCTTACCTTGGGCAGCGGCGACTTCGAGAGCGATTTCCTTCCGCTTGGCTACGACGGCGAGACCATTTTGAATCTTGAATTCGATAACGGCGATAAGTCTGCTACGTATCGTTTTGAGGTCGGTTCGGGCGACATGTCATTTGATTCAGAGTGACGGGCGGTTATCGAAGACTTATATACCATAGCTGCGCTGTTTGATGAAGGCGCCGAAGCCGAGATCGGCTCCGGCGCCTTTGCCTTTACAATGGGGGCATGGAACAGATTATCTTGAACATACTCGAGGCTCTGCGTCGCGGCGAGACCGTGGATGACAAAGCGCTCGTCAAACTGATACATGCCGAGGCGCGCCGTGAGGGCGCCGACAAACGCGATTTGGCCAAGCGCCGTCTGCTGCCGTTCTACCAGCGGGTAAAACGTGAGGAGCCGGCTCGTTGGGCTGGGTGGAATGTCGATGCCGAGCTGGAACGTCGACTGTTGCAGGTGCTGCGTATGAAGCCTCGTCGCACGGCCTCGGGCGTGGCGACCATTACCGTCATCACCAAGCCCTGGCCGTGCTCGGGCGATTGCCTGTTTTGCCCCAACGATCTGCGCATGCCTAAAAGCTATCTGCATGCCGAGCCGGCATGCGCCCGTGCGGAGCAAAATTGCTTTGACCCGTATCTGCAGGTGAGTGCTCGTTTGACCGCGCTTTCGCAAATGGGGCATGCAACCGACAAGATCGAGCTCATCGTGCTCGGCGGTACCTGGAGCGACTATCCGGAAGGCTATCAGGCATGGTTTATGTCGGAGCTCTTCCGGGCGCTCAATGATGATGCGGTGGCGAGCGTGGCGGCAAACCCCATGTTGGCGCGTCCGGGCATCAGCCGTGCCGAGGCAGAGCGCCTGCTCGATGACGCGCCCGCCGATGCGCTGCCGCCGGTGGTGGCGGAGCGCCGCGAGCGCTATCGGGCCGCCGGCATTGCGACAGACGAGGTCGAGCTTGCTGCCGGCGTTGCCGACGAGCAGGGGCGTGTGGATGCTGCCGTGGGCGGCTATAACCGTGCGGTGCGTCGTCTGTACGGTCCCGGTACGCCGTGGGGCGAGGTCACTGAGTGGCAGACGGCAACGATGGAGGAGCTCGAGCGTCAGCAGCGCATCAACGAGACGGCGAAGCATCGCGTGGTGGGGCTCGTTATCGAGACGCGCCCCGATGCCGTAACGCCGCAGGCGCTTACGCTCATCCGCCGCCTGGGCTGCACCAAGATCCAGATGGGTATCCAGAGCCTCGACCAGCACCTGCTCGATATCAACGAGCGTCGCATTTCGGTGGCGCAGATTGAACGGGCGTTTTCGCTTGCGCGCCTGTTTGGCTTTAAGATCCATGCGCATTTTATGCTTAACCTGCTGGGCGCCACGCCGGAGGGGGATAAGCGCGACTACGAACGCTTTATGACCGAAGGGGCCTTTATGCCCGACGAGGTCAAGGTCTACCCGTGTGCGCTCATCGAGGGCTCGCGTCTGGTGGGCTGCTATGAGCGCGGCGAGTGGCGTCCTTATACCGAGGAAGAGCTGCTCGATGTGCTGGCCGACGACATCGTGGTGACGCCGGCGTTCTGCCGTATCAGTCGCATGATCCGCGACTTTAGTTCCGACGACATTATGGTGGGCAACAAGAAACCCAACCTGCGTCAGCTCGTTGAGAACCGTCTGGCTGCTCGGGGTGATGGTGCGACGGTGCGCGAGATTCGCTATCGCGAGATCAGTACGGCGGGTGCCGACTTGGATGAGCTATCTCTTGATGAGGAAGTGGCGTACGAGACGCCAGTGACTTACGAGCGCTTTTTGCAGTGGGTGACGCCGCAGGGCAAGATCGCGGGCTTTTTGCGGTTGTCGCTGCCCGACCATTCGTTTGTTGCCGCGCATGCGGACGAGTTGCCGACGACGCCGGACGAGGCGATGATTCGCGAGGTGCACGTGTATGGCATGGCGGCACGCGTGGGTGACCAGGGCCAGGCGGCGCAGCATCACGGGTTGGGGCGTTTGCTCGTAGAGCGTGCGTGCGAGATTGCCCGGGATGCCGGCTATGCGCGCATCAACGTGATCAGCGCGATTGGTACGCGCGAGTACTATCGCCATCTTGGATTTTATGACCATGGCCTTTATCTGCAAAAGGAGCTCTAGATGAACAAGCCGAGTGTTTCTGCCGGCGTCGTTGCCGGCGTTGCTCTGGGAGCCGCGGCGCTTGGTGCGGCCGCTGTCGCTGTTCGTGTTGCCTGTCTGCAGGTTGCGCGAACCTGCAATGGGTTGGCGCGTGTGAAGCGCGTGCACGACGAGGGCGGCGACGAAGTCCGCGTATTGGTGCAAGGCGGCGTCTACCAAAGCGCGAGTTACGTTGGCGAGCGTTGGGCTGAGCCCGTCTTTGCGTACTATCGTGCGTTTGACGACGTGTTTGAGGCCGAGGGTGCAATGCACGACGCTTATGGTCACGGCATCGACCGTATGCTCATGCTGGGTGGCGGCGGGTTTGCCTATCCCAAGTTTGCGCTGATGTCGCACGAGGGCTTGCGCATGGACGTTATCGAGTATGACGGAGAGATTACGCGCCTGGCGCGCCGTTGGTTCTATCTGGACGAGCTGGAGCGCACGGTGGGCGACCGCTTGCGGGTGATTACTGCTGAGGCTCGCTCGTATCTGGGTGTGACGAGTGTGGGCCATCGTCGCTACGACGTGGTCGTGAGCGACTGCTTTGGCGGCGCCGAACCCGTACGCGAGCTGGCGACGGTTGAAGCGTTGCGTTTGGTGCGGGGCAGCCTAAATTTCGGTGGCGTCTACGTTGCCAATATCGTGAGCGCAAGCGAGGGGAGCGATGTGACGTTCCTGCGCGACTGTGCCGCCACGGCACTCGAGGTATTCGCCCACGCCTGGGTGGTCCCATGTGGCGATGCGAAGTTCGGCGGCGAGGAAAACTACCTGCTCATCGCCAGCGACGGCAACTACGCCTTTGCCGAAGCCGTGCCCTTCGACACCGACTTTCTCGGCACCGTCCTTCACGACAAGTAAGTCTCCCCGTCCCAAAAAGACTGGTCTTAGGCGTGGTCGCGCCAGCCGAGAACGCGCTGCTTCATGCCCTCGATGTCGAGCACGCCTTCGGCGAAGCCCTTGCGCACGAGCTCTTCGGGAACAAACTCGTCGTAGCGATCAAAATAAGGCACCTCGCCGGGATAGACGAGCTCGATGGGATCGAAGTCCTTTTCGGCCTCGGCTGCGAGTACCTCAAAGAACGTCTCCTCGTCGGCCTTCATCTTAAACTGCATAAAGTACGGGCGTGATGGGTCGAGTCCGCGAAGGCCCAGCTCCGCGGCGCATTTAATCTTGAGCATGCGCTCGAGCGCCAAAAAGGCGTAGCTGCCCAGCCAGGGGAAGAGCACCCAGGTGTCGCCGCCCAGGTTAATGAGCGGCTTGGCCCCCGCGCCCGAAATCTCGGCCGTATGGCGAGCCTGCGCCAAGCGGGCCCGTGCGTTACCCATAAGGTACGGATATGCCGCGTGCTCGTTAAGCGCCTTGCGCATGCGCTCGAGCACATGCGTATTGATGTCACCGGGGCAGTCGCCAAAGTAGGCCGGCACACGGCCCTTGACCTGCGTGGCAAAGACGGTGTGGCGCTTCCAGTCCACTTCCTCGACAATCCAGCAGTGTCCGGCGATGGCGATGCGCTCACCGGGCGGAGGGGGATTGACGATCGTGCCCAACTCGGCCGACTCGCTGCGAACGGTGAACTCCTCGTTTTCCTGGAACACGGCGTAGAACTTAAAGTTGTTGATGATGCGCTCGCCCGCGAGGCCCACGATGAGCCCACCGCCCTCGGTGACCTGGATGTGGTCGATCTTGATGAGGTGACGCAGCAGCACGCGATAGTCATCGGCCGAGACGCGATGGAAATAGCTGAGCGTGAGCACGCGCTGGGCAAGTTCGGCCGGCGTGAGCTCTCCGGTGCTGGCGAGGGTCGACATGGTCTGGTGATAGAGCAGGCTGTAAGGGAGTCGATCGAGCTCGGGCGGTTCGACCCACTTTTCCTCGCGATAGAGTTGTACGAGCGCGATGCCTTGCAGGAGCTTCCACGGAATGGTCTCGGGCATCATCGTGCGCGGCTCGGGTTCTTCCTCGCGCATGACAAACCACATCTCGGGCGGAAGGTCGCGACGGCCTGTGCGCCCCATGCGCTGCAAAAAGGAGCTGACGGTAAACGGCGCGTCAATCTGGAAGGCGCGCTCCAGGCGGCCGATATCGATACCGAGCTCCAGCGTAGAGGTGGTGACGGTTGTCTGCGCCTGCTCCTCGTCGCGCATGAGCTCCTCGGCCGTCTCGCGCAGCGATGCCGAAAGATTGCCGTGATGGATTAGAAAGCGGTCGGGCTCGTGTCGACTTTCGCAGTAGCTGCGCAGCATGGAGCACACGGCCTCTGCCTCCTCGCGCGAGTTGGCAAAGACCAAGCACTTTCGGCCGCGCGTGTGCTCAAAGATATATCCCATACCGGGATCGGCGTTGTCTGGCGCCGTGTCGGTGGGGTTGAGGAGTGCCTGTTCGGTCGCTCGCGGGATGTCGACTTCGCCCTCGGGGGCTGAGGAAGTGCGACGGTCTTTGGGAGCGTCCTTGCCCCGCGCCTGCTCGCGACGTTGACGACGTTCCGCCTGTGTGAGCTGTCCGCTGTGACGCATGTCTTGTCCGGATGCGGGCAGTGCCGCGGGTGCCGCTGCCTCAATGCGCTCGCATGCGAGCACCTCAGCTTCCTGCGGACCTGTACTCGCGAATCCTCGCTGCTGCGCCTGGGGACCCGAGTTGTAGAAGTGCTCCATGGAGATGCGCCACACGCGGCGCGGCTCCTCAAAACGGGGGATGACGCAGTTGCGTCCCGTCCCCTGCGACAGGAAGGCGCCCGTGCGCTCGGGGTCGCCGATGGTTGCCGACAGACCGATGCGGCGGGGTTGTACGCCGGCCATGCGCGACAGGCGCTCAATAAGGCAGAGCGTCTGCCCGCCTCGATCGCCGCGCATGAGAGAGTGGACCTCGTCGATGACCACATAGCGCAGGTCGCAGAACATACGCGGGATTGCCATGTGCTTGTGGATCAGGAGTGCCTCGAGTGATTCGGGCGTAATCTGTAGGATACCGCTCGGCTTTTTGATGAGCTTTGCCTTGTGCGACTGCGAGACATCGCCGTGCCAGTGCCAGACGGGGATATCGGCCTCTTCGCACAGATCGTTGAGGCGAACGAACTGGTCGTTGATGAGTGCCTTGAGGGGGCCAATATAGAGGGCGCCCACGCTCGCGGGCGGGTTCTCCCAAAACTCGGTCAGGATGGGAAAGAAGGCCGCCTCAGTTTTGCCTGATGCCGTGGATGCCGTCAGGAGCACATTGTCTTGCGTGTTGAAGATGGCATCTGCCGCCGCAACCTGGATGGAGCGCAGACTCTCCCAATCGTGGGAGTAAATGAAATCCTGGATAAACGGGGCATATCGGTCAAAAGCGTTCATGGGACCTCCTCTCATCAACGGGTCGATCAACGCAACGGGCAACGGCTCGATATCTTGCAACATCGGCGTTTGCCCAGATAAAACCTACCAAAATAAACCTGTCCCTTTTTGGCAGGCTAGATGGTGAATTCGGCGAAGTTGCGGTCGCCGTCTGCGGTGCCGGTGTCGCCTGTTGCGGCTGCCGGTGCCAACGCGTCGCCGCCGACGCTTTGCAGCAACTCGGCCACGTTGGCATCGGGGTTTTGACACAGGATATCGAGCAGCTCGATAAAGTCACGGATGACCTCACGCGGCGTCAAGTGCGTATCGGCTCCCACGCGGCCAAACTCAATCTTGAGGAAGTCCACCAAGTCGTTCTCGGTAAGCGTGGGCGTCCAGCCAAAGTAGCCGGCATGGATCTGCATGAGCTTTTCGATGAGCACCAGCAGCTCCTCGTAGGTGAGCGGCTGCAGGCGGATGATGGGCGCGAGCATGTCTTTGAGGTCATCGCGCGCAAAACGGCCCTGAGCGAGACGGCTCCGAAGGGCCTCGTAGGAAAAGACGCCGCGGCGGCGGTCTTCGATGGAGGTTGGCGTGCCGCCCATGATCATGCCCAGGTACTGCGCTTTGCCCTGGAGCGTGTCGTTGTACATGGTCAGGATCTTCTCGTAGTTATATTGGCGCGTGATCGCGTTGGGAATCTTGTACAGATTCACGAGCTCGTCGATGAGCACCAGCATGCCCTTGTAGCCGCTGCAGACCAAAAAGCGCGCAATGAGCTTAACGTAGTCGTACCAGTCGTCATCGCTGATGATGGTCGAGGAGCCTAGCTCGGCTCGCGCTTCGCTCTTGGTGCGGTATTCGCCGCGAATCCATTTGGTCACCCGACTCATAGCTTCTTCGTCGCCCTCGGATACTGCCGTGCGGTAGCGGCGGAGCATGCGGACGAAGTCGAAGCCGTGGACCATCTCTTCGAGTGGAGCGAGTTGGGCATTAACGGCAGTCTCGTCGGCGTCGGCACACGAGGCGACCCAGCGATCCAGGATAAGGTTGAGCGCGCCGCCCTCGGGGCGCGTCTTGGTCGATATGTTGCGGATGAGCTCGCGATAGGTAGCGAGGCCCTGGCCCTGGCCGCCCTGTAGGCGGCGCTCAGGGGAAAGGTCGGCATCGGCGACCACAAAGCCCTCGCCCATGGCATGCGTTCGGATGGTCTGGAGCAAAAAGCTCTTGCCGGCGCCGTAGCGACCGACTAGGAAACGGAAGCTTGCGCCGCCATCGGCGATGAGGCTCAGGTCGGTGAGCAGAGCACGGATCTCGACCTCTCGCCCCACGGTGATATAGGGAAGGCCGATGCGCGGGACAACGCCGCCCTTGAGCGAGTTGAGAATGACGGCGGCGACGCGCTTGGGCACGCGGGGTGCTGCGGATGCGGTATCACTCATGGTCTAGGTATCCTCTCACGTCTGCTTCGTAGTCCTCAATAATTTGCGGTCCTGCTGAGCCAAATTCAATAACGGTGTCGCCCAGCAGGCCAAAGAGCGCTTCGTTGATGCTGTCGACGAGCATGTCTTCACTCTTGCCCGATTGCACTACCGCCGATTCCGCCTGTACTGCGTTGTGCTCGAGCAGCGCGCGGAGATAGGCGTCTGCGGCAGGCGTGAGTTCGTTCGTGGCGTCAGCGGGCGCAACAGCTGCGAACGCGGGCGTCGGCGCGAGAAGCGGTGCCACGACACCAAACTGTTCGGTGGATATGGTTGGCTCGTCGGTCTCGTCCTGCCGAATGGGTGCCGCGACCGCCTCGACAATCGCGTCGGCTACGGGCTCGGCTTCCGGTTGCCCTGAGTCCGCTGCCTCGGCTTCCACAGGTGCGCCGTCCTCGCGCTCTTCGTCGATTAAAAGTGCTTCGCGCGTTTGCGCAGCGGCGCTCCGAATGTGCCCCAGCTGACTCAGATCGATATCGATCTTGACGGGCTGGTGTGCGGCGTCCCACGAAAGCCATGCCATGATCTCGTCATCGATAATCTTGGCCAGATATTTGGGGACCTTTTCTTCCTTAAGGGGATGGGCGGGGTCCAGCGCCAGGCGCAGGCGTTGGTCGCAGGCGCGCATCATTTCACCGAGCTTGCTGCTCTTTTGCCTACTACCATGGATACGCATACATTCCCAAAAGCCGTTTTGGCAACGGTAGATGTGGATGGGATCCAGGCGGTATTCGCAGTCCTCGTGGCGCTCGGGCGCAAAGAATACGGCCGAGGCAAACATGGTGTAGGGCATGGCCGTCTCCTCCCCAAACAAGCTCGCTACGATGCCGGTCTTTCGGTGCGTGTCATAGTAGCGCGCCATGCGGACATACACGGCGCATGCCACGTGGCGCAGATCGCGGTGGTGGCTGCGGTCGAGCCGCGAGTTACTTAGGTTGTACGTGGAGAGGGCGTTGATGGCGGCCATGAGTCGCTCCTCGCGCACCTCATCGGGCGGAAGGGGGAGCGTGGGCTCGGAGGTTTTGCGACGTTTGGGGGTCTGGTCGGACGGTGCCGGTGCCGGTACAAGGTCTCGTGCCGCGCGCCGCAGCTCGATAAGGGCGTTATCGAACATGACGGTTTTAGAGTCGCGGAGCAGCTTGGGGTCGAGCCCATGGAATACGGCGTAATCCTGCAACCACACGCGTGCAAACCGATCAATGCCGGGCTCGAAGGCGCGATAGACATCCCAAAAGGCCTTGATCTTGTTAAAACCGTCGAGCGGGTCATCTACGCCAATGCCGCAAATCAGCTCATAGAGATACAGAAAGGCAAAGGACGTAGACGTTTCCTCGACGGTTCCGCGGCGCACTTGGGCACGCCAGGTAAAGTAGCCGCGCAGCTGCCGGTCGCTCATGGCGTTGTAGGTGGGAAAGTACGACTTAAAGGTGCCGTTGTAGGGACAGTCGTCCTCAAAGTCGGCCATCAGCAGGCCCTGGCGGTAAAAAAGCTCGGCTTCCGAAAGCCAGCGGCCCGCACCGCCCTTGGGGTCATCCTGCCAGCGCGATATCTCGCGCATTTTACGGTACTGGTCGGGGAGGAAATTCTGCATCTGTCGGCCGGTTTTGAGAATCGGCTCGTCTGCGTAGACTTCATGTGAGAAGCGGGCAGACTGATGGGTCCGGGCCTCGGCCATAATGCGCTCGATGAGCATCTTGATGTCCTGGTCGGCCACCGCTCCTCCTCTCGAACGCAGCTACGGTGACCTCATATCATAGCACAGCATCAAACAGGTGTTCGAGATACCGCTGCGTTGATAGATTTAGAACAGGAGGGCGTAGATGACGGCGATGACGACGGAGGGGAGCATATTGGCCGTGCGGAAGGTCTGAGGACGGATGAGGTTGACGCCGACGCAGAAGATGAGCATGGAGCCTACGAGCGAAAGGCTGTTGAGGGCTGCTGTGGTCATGATGGGGGAGAGCGCGCCGGCAAACAACGTGATCGTCCCCTGGAACACGGCTACGGGCAGGGCCGAGAAGATGCAGCCGCGTCCGAGCGAGGCCGTCATGGTGCAAACGATGATGCAGTCCAGCGCGCCCTTGAGGGCGAGCGTGGACCAGTCGCCGAGCAGGCCGTCCTGGATCGATCCCACAATTGCCATGGCGCCGATACACACGGTGAGTGAAGTCGAGACAAAAGCGTTGGTGAACTCGTTATCGCCCTCACTGCCGGTCTTGCGCTTGAGCCATTCGCCAAGGTTCTCGATGGCGGCTTCCAAGTTGACGGCCTCGCCGATGAGCGAACCGAGCGCAAATGAGACGATGAGCATGGTGGTGCCGGTGGTCGCTAGCGCCTTCCCATCGATAAGGAGCATCTTTTGCATGGTGCCGCCAAGGCCGATAAACAGGACGCACAGCCCCGATGCTTTCATGAGTGTGTCTTGGATGCGCGGTGTGATGAAGCGGCCGCCCGCTAATCCCAAAAGACCGCCCGCAACTAAAAGCACAACGTTGATGATTGTTCCCAAGCCCGGCATGAGCCCTCCTGTATTGATGCCAACGTGGCAATCGTAGCAGAACGAAATGCGAGGCACATCGCGACTCATCTAATACGTTATATAAGTGGTGTTAGGAATGATGTGCAGCATTTAAGCCTCAGGTGGTTGTCGGGACATAGGGATAGTATTCAAAGCGCAGTGTCATAAGCCGCTGCGGGGATTCAATAGCCGCGGCGATGATATTGGCATCGCGGGCACGATCAAACCCTTCGAGTTCGATCTGATACGAGACGTCTTGCATAATGTCCAGACGTCGCCAGGCTAGGAGTGTGTCACCATCGAATTCCAAGGTCTTGCCTCCGTCTGGAGCAACGGCGTATAGACGCAGCTTGGCGGTGGTTGCAGGGTCGACAACCGTGACCTTTTTAATTTCGTTTCGAGTATTCTTGGCGCCCAACAAGGTGAGCAGTGTTGGGGCCACGACCTCGCCCGATGGCAAAAAGACGACTTCGATGGATTCGGGAAATGCGATGATAGCCGACTTGCGGACGGGCTGATTGGCGGCGGCAACTTCGATGTTCGCAGCGTCGATGACCTCTGTGTGGTCGAGTGCGGCAAGCACGCAACAGTTACCTTCATCGATCTCTTGAGGATCAGCAAGCCCCAGACTGTCCGCGAGCTCGGGATCGTTTGGATCGGCAGCGGGCTCATTCGGTGCTTCGAAAGAAGCTGGGGCGCTGTTTGTCGGCGACGGCGTGTCGCCCGCACCTGCTTCTTTATCCGCGCTCTCTTCTTGTATGGTTGCGTTGATGGGTTCGTCGTTTGAGGGGAGCGTCTTGGCGTCAAGCGCGGAGGGGAGAATTCCGATGGCTCCGGATCCGTTCCACTCCATTTCGAGAAGCGCCGGGTCGGCAAGAATGCGTTGCCTGCTTTGCGCGTGGGCATCGATTTCAATAGGGCCTGCCTCTATCCCTCGTGTAAGACTGAGTGATCCGGCTGGCTTCTCGAAATGAGCGTTTGTGTCTTTGGCGCTGACGGCGTAGGACAGCAGGGACGCTTCTCCCGCCGCGATGGCATCGGTGCCGGCTTTGGTCAGTCGCAACGATGCCGTGAATGAGAGGGTGGGCTGCGCATCGTCTGCATTCGCGGCGGCGCAGCCCAGACATATACCGCCTCCTTTCTCGAAAAACGTACCGTCGAAGGCGACCTTCGCTCCGTTCGCCGAGTCATCGACCGAAGCGATGTCGATGCGCAGCTCTAAATTGCATGGATCGCCATCCGCATCGAGCACAACCGAGCGCCACATGCAGACGGCGCACCCCGCCTGGGAGCCGTTTGCCTTGTTCGAACGATTGATATCCACGACTATCGAGCCGTCCGTATTACGACGAAGGCATCCCGAGGTTGAGATTGCGGCTTGTGCGATCGAAAAACGCTTACACGCAATGGCACTCGACGGATTTGGTGCGGAGCTTAGGGCTGCTGGTAAGGAGTCTGCCATGACGGGAGTCGCCCAGGCGGCGACGGGCGTTCCGGTTGCGAGCGCGCCGCAGAGTGCGACGACGGGCAAAAGGTTCTTTGATGCCATGGGGTCTCCTTAGCTAATTTAGTGCGGCCTGTCCGTGTTTTGTTTCTGGCTGCGTTTGATGTGCAGACCGAGGCCGGCGGTCCCCGCGCCTGCTGCTGCGGCGCCTGCTGCCAAGAGCCATCGTCTGTCGCCTGTCTGCGCCAACGGTTCCTCGCGGTCGCCGCGGTCGAGCTCCGAGAGGTCGACCGTCACTTGCGTGGCGGCCTGCGCCTGTTCTTGCTGGGCAAAGGCCATGGCTGGCCCAAACGCTAGGATGCTGACGGCGGCGGCCAGGGCGACAGCCTTATGCCGTGTGCGCACCGGGCTCGACCGTCCAGGTGATCGTTGCAACCTGATCGCCTTCGCCGGTTACGCGGAAGATGTCGCGCGTGACGCGGGCGACGTTTCCGCTTGTCTTGAGCTTAATTTTGTCCTTGCCGCCGGCAATGCCCTGGTAGCCCATGTCGAAGGCTGCATTCTTGGAAAGATCGAGGCCCGTCCCCTGCGTTGCGGCGCTGGCGTTCTGGAGTGCGCCGTCGGGGCCGACCTTAAAGTCGATGGAGTTCTGTGCGGTTCCGGCTTTGGCGTCGGCAGCAATGGTCCAGGTGTTCATGGCGTCGATCTTCATGTTGGTGACATGGATGCCGTAGGCCGAATGATTGTCGATGGTGGTCGCGTCTTCTGAGGGGCCCTGAAGCGTGCCGTCGGCCTTGGCGACGAAGGGAATAACCGTCGGAACTTTGAACTCAACGTTGTCGATCTCGGTCCTGACCATTACTTTCGTGGTTCCAACGCGCCCGGCTGCCATAGCTGGCGTCGGGGCGGCGCCCATTGCGAGCGCGAGCGCGAGCCCTGCGCCCACGACGAGCGCTCTGGCTCCGTTCATGTTCCTGGTGATGTCCATGGTCGTTCCTTTCTATTCGCCGCGGGCCGTCCCCGCGATGATTGGACGAATGCTGGTGAATTGCGTGCGGTGCCGCGTCGGCCGGAAAAGCTAGTTCTCGGCTTGCTCAACCCGCACCTTGACACGTGTCGGATTGCCGTGGCTGTCGAGGGTCTTGGCATCGAGTGCCTGGATCTCGATGTACGCCTCGCCTTCTTTGATGTCGCCGGCGGGGCACGTTTCGATTGTCTTGCCGGTCTCGACCACACCGGATTCGTACATGGTCTCGTCGTTTTGGATGACGCGGAATCGCTGGGGAAATTTATTGTCTTGGACGTTTTGCACGTTGACGCGCAGCTTGCCGTCCTCCTGCAGCTGAGCGACCGGTGCGACCGAAATCGTCATCATGTTGTCGCGGACGATGGCGTCGAGCTCATCTTGGATTTCCTGACGCGTTTTGCCCTCGGCCGTCGTAACCGAAGCGCCCGCCTCGGGTACGGGCTGCGACTGCCAAGCGTATAGTCCTACGGCGACAAGGGCACAGACGATGGCCAAACAGGCAAGGATGAGCTTCTTGCGACGACCCAGGCCTGCAAAGTGGGGTGGCTTCTTCGCGCTCATGCGGCATCCTTGGCGGTATAGATGCGCGCAAAGGTGGACGGGTTCGCTCCAAAGAGCATGTGAAGCATCAGGCGGCGTGAGTAGACAAGCTCGTCGAAGTCGGGAGGGAGCTCGATGTCGTGGATATGCGCGATGCGGTGGGCGAGCGCCGAGAACGACTCGGGGTCGCAGATCACATCGGTGGTAACGTGGTAGACCGTCGTATCGGGGAATGCCTCTTCGTCGAAAGGCAGGAGATGGGGATCGTCGTCGACTTCGATGGCGATGCCGTACTGGGGCCAGTAATATGCCATGGGAACCTCCCTGCTTCTGGGGCCAAAACTTCTGTCGGTTTTGGCTGTCGATGCCGACGGTATCAGCCACTACTTGACCAATTGCTGACCAAATGCTTGACGGATTGGTGTCTCCGCAGGTAAAAGGCGGCAAAAAATACTCCAACTTTTTTCAAGCGACAATCGCGCGGTCGGCGACGGCGGGGCCATATGTGTCAAAAGCATCGTCTACCGAGGAAATCAAGCCGCTCGCCGAATTGTACGAACGTAAAATTCGCCAATTATGGAGACGGTCTCGAACACGTCGACGAAACGATGCGGTAACATCTCCCTGCAAACACTGTAGTTAGCTAAAGGGGGAGTTCGCGTGTCTGCAACCATCAAACCCTTCACCGACGAGTTCGAAGAGTATGGTCGCGATGAGTCTCGCGCATCGGGCGAGGCCTCGAGCATCTCGTTTCCGACAACGGAAGACGAGGTCCGTGCCATTTTGGAAAAGCTCCATGCCGAGCGTGTCCCGGTAACGGTTCAGGGCGCCCGAACCGGCCTTGCCGCCGGTGCCGTGCCCCACGGCGGGCATATCCTCAATACTTCCCGTATGAATCGCTACTTGGGCCTTCGCCGCGATGAACAAGGCCAATTTCTGCTGCGCGTGGAGCCGGGCGTTGTGCTCTCGGAGCTGCGCAAGCAGCTGAGCAAGAAGGTGCTGCCGACTGCTGGTTGGGACCAGGCATCGCTTGAGGCCTACGAGGAGTTCCAAGAGGCCCCCGAGCAGTTCTTTCCCACCGATCCCACCGAGGCATCTGCCTGTCTGGGCGGCATGGCGGCATGTAACGCCTCTGGTGCCCGCAGCTACGCCTACGGTCCCATGCGCCCACATATCACGGGACTCCACGTCGCGCTGGCTGATGGCGATTTGCTTGAGCTTCAGAGCGGCGAGGCTTTTGCCCAGGGCCGCCACCTGTCGCTCGTGACGGCAGTGGGCCGTACGCTCGAGCTCGATCTTCCCGGCTATACCATGCCCAAGACAAAAAATGCCTCAGGCTATTTCGTTGCGGACGAAATGGACGCCATCGACCTCTTTATCGGTGCTTGTGGCACGCTCGGCGTTATCACCGAGCTCGAGATTGCCCTGCAGGCGGCGCCTGCGGTCGTTTGGGGTGTGAGCTGCTTTTTCAATAGCGAAGACAAGGCCGTGTCCTTTACCGATTCCATGCGTCCCGTCCTGTCCCATGCGGCTGCCATCGAGTACTTCGACGCTGGCGCCCTGGATATTCTACGTCGCCAGCGCGAGCAGTCGACGGCGTTTGCCTCGCTGCCGGCGCTCGACAAAGAGGCCAAGGTCTGTGTCTACGTGGAGCTCGACTGCGATGACGAGGCCCAGGCGACCGAGGAACTGTACCACCTGGGATGGGTGCTCGAGTTTGCGGGTGGCCGCGACGATGCGACATGGGTCGCGCGCACCGAGGTTGATCGCGAGTGCCAGCGGTTCTTCCGCCATGCGGTCCCCGAGAGCGTCAACATGCTTATCGACGAGCGTCGCCGCACGGATCCCACCATCACCAAACTGGGTTCGGACATGTCGGTGCCCAATGCACGCCTTGCCGATGTCGTGGCCCTCTATCGCCGCACACTGGCCGAAAGTGGGCTTGAATCTGCTGCCTGGGGGCACATCGGTAACAACCATCTGCATGTGAACATCCTGCCGCGCGATGCGCAGGACTACCGTCGCGGTGGCGAGCTGTTTGCCCAGTGGGCTGCGGAGGTAACGGCTATGGGCGGTGCCGTTTCTGCCGAGCACGGCGTCGGCAAGATCAAGGCGGGCTTCTTAGAGACGATGTACGGTCACGAGGCCATGGTCGAGTCGGCGCGGCTCAAGCTCCAGCTCGATCCCGACGGGCAGCTGGGTCGCGGCAACCTGTTTTCGGAGAAGCTCTTGGATGAGCTCGTCCAGAAAGGGGGCGCGTGAAGATGAGCGATTTCCATATGGTGGTGTGCGTCAAGGCCGTGCCGGGCAGCACCGAGGTCAAGATGGACCCCAAGACCAATACCATCGTGCGCGATGGCAAGCAGGCGGTCATTAATCCCTTTGATGCGAGCGCTTTGGAATGCGCGCTGGCGCTGAAGGACGACTTTATCGGCTTTGGCATGGATGTGCGCGTGACGGTGGTGTCGATGGGCATCCCCGCGACCGAGTCGCTGCTGCGCGACTGCATCGCCCGAGGCGCCGACGACGCGCTGCTGCTGACCGATCGCGCCTTTGCAGGTGCCGATACCCTGGCAACCACCTATGCTCTCAAATGCGGCATCGAGGCGCTCGACGAGGACTTCGACCTGCTCATCTGCGGCAAGATGGCGGTGGATGGCGATACGGCCCAGATTGGTCCCGAGCTTGCCGGTGCCTTTGAGATTCCCTGCGTGACCGACGTGAGTTGCGTGCAGAGCGCGGGCTTTACGACCTGTGGCTCGCTGGCGCTCATTCACGGATGCGATGCCGGCGAGGAGACGGTGTATCTTGAGATGCCGTGCGCGATGACGACTGCCAAGGAGATTGGCCAGTTGCGTATGCCGAGTATTGCCGGTATTCGCGCGGCGGAGGAGGCGGACGTGCGCGTGGTCAGTGCCGCCGACGTGAACGCCGACCCCGCGCGTTGCGGTCTTGCCGGGTCGCCGACACAGGTCGTGCGCTCGTTTGTGCCCGACCGTGACCAAACGTGCGAGGCCGTTGAGGGAACGGCGTCCGAGCAGGCGGTAAAACTTGCCAAGATTATCGAGGGGATGGCATAGATGAGCGGACTGATTATCGATAGCGAAGCCTGTATCGGCTGCGGTCGCTGCGTTCGTGCCTGTGCCTCGGGCGGCATCGTAGTGGAAGGCGAGCGACCCAACCGATGCGCCCATGTAACCGACGGCTGCATCCTATGCGGTGGGTGTGTCGACGCCTGCCCTGTCAACGCTATCTCGATCGAGCGTGACGAGGCTGCTGGTGCGGTGGACCTTGATGCATATCGAGACATTTGGGTATTCGCGCAGACCGACGAGCGCGATACGGTGACTCCCGTTGCCTATGAGCTTATGGGCAAGGGGCGCGAGCTTGCCGATGCTCGCGGCTGCCGTCTGGTGGCACTGGTCGGCATGAGCCCCGAGGGCTCGCTCGGGGACCTGGAGCATCTGGTTTGCGCGGGCGCCGACGAAGTCCTGACCTGTCGCGACGAGCGCCTGCGCCAAAACGATGCGGAGGTCTACGCCCGCTTGATCTGCGATTTGGTAGCCGAACGCAAACCCGAGGCCATCCTATACGGTGCGACCGCTTTTGGTCGCGAACTGGCACCCGGCGTTGCCGTGCGTTTGCAGACGGGCCTTACGGCTGACTGCACCGTACTTTCGATGGATGCAGAGACGGGACTGCTGCAACAGACGCGTCCGGCGTTTGGCGGCAACCTGATGGCCACCATCATTTGCCCCAACCACCGTCCGCAGATGGCAACGGTGCGCCCCGGTATCTTTAAGGCTCCCGACTTCGACTACGGCCGCTCTGGCACGATCACCCAGATATCGCTTGCGGATGATGCTAAGGCTCGTGTCGAGATCTCGATTCCCGCCGAGGAGTGGGGACAGCAGCCCTCGATCGCCAATGCCGAGTGCCTGGTCGTGGTGGGTCGCGGCATTGGTTCCAAGAAAAACCTGCCGTTGATGCGAAGGCTCGCCGAGGCTCTGGGAGCCGAGCTTGGCTGCACGCGACCTGTCGTGGAGGCCGGCTGGTTGGAGTATCGCCATCAGATTGGCCAGACGGGCGTATCGGTTTCGCCCAAGCTTCTCGTGAGTATCGGTGTTTCGGGCGCCATTCAGCATCTTGCCGGCATCGGTGGGGCGGAGTGCATTATCGCCATTAACGAGGACCCGGATGCCCCCATTTTCGGTGCTGCCCAGTACAAGGTTGTTGGGGACGCCGTCGAGGTCGTCGAGGAGCTGCTGGCCCAGCTTGAGCGCTAGGCGCGCGCCAGCCAGTCGCGCATCTCGTCCTTTAGGCGGCTCCAGGTTGCCTGCGTGGCGGGGTCGGTAAAGGGCCGCGTAATGCCAAAGGGCGCGTCGAGCAGGCGGTGGATATCGCCCTGTTCGCGCGCCAGCGCGCGGCTTGCTGGATAGACGAGCTCAAACATAAAGCAGATAAGCCCCACCAAGAAGTCGGCGGGCTCATCGCGCTCATCGCGTGCGACGCAGCGGTGCTCGTCAAAGGCGGCAAGTGTCGGCGACGAGAAACGGCTGCCGAGAAACGTCTTCTCGTCCACCTTGAGGATAGTGTCGACGGTGCTGTCGGCGATGGTGCGCATAATGTCGATCTTGTCACCATCGCGCACGATATCGCAGAAGCACCGTGTACGCTCGTCGAGTTGTGCCGGCAGGCGAAAGTCGCTGTGATAGGCGATGCTCGCTCGGATGAGCTCGTCATGCGCACCGGTTTCGATAAAGTCACGGATGTCTGTCGTGGCGGGTGCATCGGCGGGATTCTCGCCAAAGAGGACCTCGATGCCCAGCGCCGCATGGCTCATGCTCTCGGCGTCCTTAAAGGTGTCCCAGCGTCGCAGCTGCTCAAAGCGGCCCGTATCGTGTAGCAGGCCGCAAAGCCATGCCAGGTCAATATCTTCTGACGACCAGCCCTGCTCGCGCGCTACGGCATCGCATGCCTCGGCCACGTGGTACGTATGCTCGATTTTGAGCGCGATGCGTGGGTTGGTGGCGTCGTAGGCATCGGTGTAGCTTTTGAAGGCCGCGCGCGCCCGGTCTCGATCGATAGCTGTCATAATGACTTCCTAAAAAGTTGTGTCTTTCGATCCGGTGGCAATTGTAGGTGAACTCGGTTGCTGTCGGATGATGATTCTGCCGTATCGCTACATGCGGCTCGGAGACCTTGTCAGGATGAGAAGCGTATGGTGCTCAAAATCGTTAGAACCGTCTGGCCGGTGATGCTTACCTATGTTGCAATAGGCGCGCCGTGCGGAATGATCATGGGGCAGACGGGAATGGAGCCCTGGATGGTCTTTGCCCTGAGCGGCACGTTTGTGACGGGCAGCGGCCAGTTTATGATCTGTAATCTTTGGCTGGCGGGCGTACCGGCACCTTCGATTATCGCGAGCGTTGCCGCCATCTCCTCGCGTTTTGCGCTTTACTCGGCATCGATCGCGCCGCATCTGACGGGTGCCTCGAAGCGTCAAACGCTGGCTGTTGCCGCGACACTTACCGAGGAGGCATATGGCATCTCGCTTGCCAAGTTGGTTGAAGGGGAGGATTGGGGCCCGCGCGAGTCCTTTGTGCTCAACGTGATCCTCATCGCAACATGGGGCGTTTCGTGTACGATGGGCGCCATCGTCGGCGCCGTTGTCGATGTTCCCACCGCCATTGCAGCCTTTGTCTGCACCTCGCTCTTTATCTGCCTGCTCTTTTCGCAGCGGCTGTCGCGCGGCAACGTTGTCGCGGCGGTTTCGGGCGCGGTGTCCGTCGCCGTATGCAAGTTCTTGGGCCTCGTGAATATTGCCGTGCCGGCAAGCGTCGTGGCCGGCATTGCCATTGCGTTGGCGTGCGATGCAGTATTTGACGGAAGAGGTGCCCGCGATGCCCGTTAACGAGTTCTTGGTTCTGTGGCTGTCGTCGTGGGCTGCTATCGCGTTCTTTCGCATCGCGCCGGCGTTCGCCTTGCGCGGGCGGACCCTGTCGCCCCGCATTACCGAGGCCCTGGGCTATATCCCGCCCGCTGCCTTTGCCGCGCTGGTCGCCAACGACTTGGTGAGCCCCGGCGCGTTCGACGCGGGACTCTGGCCTGCCTTGGTTCCCTGGATTGCGGCCGTCGGCGTCGTGGTCGTGGCGGTCAAGACAAAATCGATGCTGTGGTGCTGCGTTTCGGGCATCGTGTTCTATATCGTTTTGAGCCTCGTATAGGAGCAGGACGCGTTATCGTCCCGGCCTAACGAATCGAATTTCTCACCGAGGCGGTCTGCTTCTTCTGGTACCATGGTCAAACTTTACTGTAGCAAAGCGTGACGTGGGCTTTTGTTCTGCGTCAGCGGAAATGGGGGTTTCATGGCACAGGAAGCGACCGCCAGCGAGCAAAAGAAATTCAAGGTACCGCGCATCCCGGGCGACATCATGATCTATCCCATGATCGTTGGCCTTTTGCTCAACACTTTCTGTCCACAGGTCTTTGAGATCGGCGGCTTCTTTACGGCTGCCTGCCGCGGCGGTTCCAACACCATCGTTGCCGCGATTCTGCTTTTTGTGGGTGCCGGCATCAGCTTTAAGTCCACGCCGGGCGCTATCAAGACCGGCATCGTCGTACTGATCCCCAAGCTTGTTGTTGCGGCGGCCCTTGGCTTGGGTGTGGCATATTTCTTTAACGACAACTTCCTGGGCCTGAGCTCCGTGTCTATCATCGGCGGCATCACGTTTTGCAACATGGCGCTCTATACGGGCATCATGGGCGAGTTCGGCGATGAGTCCGAGCAGGGCGCCGTCGGTATCCTGTTCTTTACGGCCGGCCCCGCCGTCACGATGATCATCCTCGGTGTCTCGGGTCTCGCCAACATCCCCGTCGGCACCATCGTCGGCTCCATCCTTCCGCTTGTCATCGGCATGGTTCTGGGCAACCTCTTCCCGTTTATCAAGAACCTGCTGGTCCCCGGCGCCAATCCCGCGATCGCCGTTATCGGCTTTCAGCTCGGTGCGTCCATGAGCCTTTCGAGCTTTATCACCGGCGGTATTTCGGGCATCCTGCTGGGCCTCATCACGCTCTTTATCGTCGGTCCCATTACCTTTGCGTTCGAGCGCCTGTGCGGTGGTAACGGCAAGGCGGCCGTTGCCTGCTCCACTATCGCCGGCACGGCTATGACCACGCCGGTCGCCCTCGCCGAGGTCGCCCCGCGCTATGCCGAGCTTGCGCCCACTGCGTATGCGCAGATCGCCACTGCCGTCATCATCACGGCAATCATGGCTCCGATTCTGACCGGCTGGGTCGATAAGAAGTTCTGCCACGGCAAAGAGGATCTGTCGCCTGCCGGTGTCGAGGCCATCGAGGAGGCCGTCGCGACCGACATCGATGGCGAGTAATCGTCGACGCGAGTCAATCAAGCCGGCGTGCAATTCGCGCCGTTTGAGCGCCCGAACGAAAGCTGTCTTGCAGTGACGTTCGGGCGCTCTGCTATTATTCCCCTTACCCCTGCGGAGTAGGGGGTGTTTATTGCCCAGATTCTAATTGGGCGATTCTGACCACTTGGATATTGAAGGGATGGCGTCTAGTGGTTAAGGCACTCAAGATTGAGATATTCCTGCTATGCATGATTGTTCTTATCGGGCTTGCCGCGCGAAGTCGCCACTCCTTGTTCTCGAGTACCCAGCAGTTATTGTTTAGTACGCTCGGTTACACCTCTGCCGCGTACATGCTATTCGATATAATCTGGACGCTTTCGGACGGTGTGGGCGGCACGCTGGGCATTGCTGCCAACTGGATTTCCAACGCGGTTTCGTTTTCGCTCTTTGCCGCCGCGTGCCTCATTTGGTTTATCTATTCCGAGACGGTGCAGGGTTCTCGCCTTTTGACCGCGCGCTATAGGATGGCGTTTGTAACGCTGCCTGCGGTGCTGGTAGTCGTACTGGCGTTTACTAGCTACTGGACGCATGCCCTGTTCTATATCGATGCGCAGGGCGCGTATCGTCGCGGTTTTGTCTATATGATCCAGCCCATCGTCAGCTACTGCTACGTTATATATACGTCCCTGCATGCGTTTATACAATCTTGCAAGGTCGAGAGCCTACAAAAGAAGGCCATCTATCAAACCTTGGCATTTTTCGCCATTCCGGCCTTGGTGGCCGGTGTCTTTCAGGTCTTTTATTCGGGTCCCTGCCTTAGTGTCGGCATCATGTTAAGTATGTTGCAGCTCTACATTGTTTGTCAGGAGCAGCTGATCTCGACCGACCCGTTGACTGGCCTCAACAATCGCAACCGTTTTGAGACCTATATGCTGTCGCTGTTCTCGGGTGCTGACCAGGCCGATGATGTGTATCTGCTTATGATGGATGCCGACGGCTTTAAGCAAATTAACGACCGGTATGGACATGTTGAGGGCGATCATGCCCTCCAGGTCATATCTGCTACGCTCAAAGAGGTCTGCTCGGCGTCTGGTGGTTTTATCGCACGCTATGGTGGCGATGAGTTCGTGGTGCTTCAAAAGGCGACGGCGGAACAGGACATCATAGACCTGTGTTCGGCGATTAACGACGAGCTCGCTCGTGCCGAGGTGCCGTATGCATTGCGGATGTCCATCGGTTACGCGCGGGTCGGCGATAGTGTTGATACCTGGCAAGACTTACTTCGCGCTGCCGATGCGGAGCTCTACCGCGTCAAGGCCGAGAAAAAGAAAGCCGGCGTCCAGATACGCTAGGAAAAGGGGTGCACGCTTGCGTGCGTGGCGGCCCTCAGCTCACCGATGTACTCCATTAAGCTAAAGTACATGAATCCCCTCTGCTAAATTAGGGCAGTTCGTTAAGCTTTTTTGGGTTTGTTGACGATGATGATGCCGCTGCAGACCAACAGCAGGGCAACGATGACGGTAACGGGGCTCGTGCCAGCACCCTCGCCGAGCAGCAGCGCGCTCAGCAGCACACCAAAGACGGGGTTCATAAACCCAAAGACCGAGACGCGGCTGACGGGGTTGACGGCAAGCAGGCGCGACCACAGCGAGTAGGCGACCGCGGAGATAAGCGCCATGTAGATGATGAGCGCGATGGCGGGGGCAATCGCCGTGGGGGAGAGCGCGCCACCCATCATAAAGCCGATGGCGGTGAGGACCAGGCCGCCGACCAAGAACTGCCACCCGGCAAGCAAGACGCCGTCGTGCTCGCGCGAGAAGATGCCGATCAGGCAGGTCGAAAGGGCGCCCGCGACGGTGGAGGCCAGGATGAAGCCCTCGCCGTCGAGCGTAAAGCCAAAGGTGCCGTCCGCGCCCGAAAGGTTGACGAGCGCGACGCCGGCAAAGCCCAGTACGCAGCCGAGCACCTTGGCCGCATCGAGCTTTTCGGTGCGAAACGCCAGGGCGGCAAAGAGGATGGCTAGGAAGTTGGCGCTGGCCTCGATGATGGAACTCGACATGGCACTGGCGCGCGAGAGTCCCAGGTAGAAAAAGAAGTACTGCCCGATAGTCTGGAAGAGCGACAGGATACATATGGGCTTGATATCACGCGCTTGCGGAACGAGCGGACGGCGCTGGGCCACGCTCATGCCAACAATGACCAGCATGCCGGCAAGGGTGAAGCGCAGACCCGCGAAGAGCAGCTGCGAGGCGCTGTCGTGCGCGGGAATGCCAAAGAGGCCGTAGCCGATCTTGATGCAGGGGAAGGCGGAGCCCCAGAGTGCACAGCAAACAAGACAGCCCAGGATGAGTCCAGGCAGGGTGGCGAGATACGGCTTGCGGCTTTCCATGATGTCCTTCCTACATGCGCGAAGCAAAAAAGAACCCGCCACCGGGCGTGCCGGTGGCGGGTGTTGTTACCCGAGGGGATTGTACCCGATGGGAACGTATTAAGCGAAGTAGGCTACGCCGCTCTCAAAGATCGGCATGAACTTATCGCCGGGGACATGCTCGGGCACGTTGCGGTACAGGTTGTCGCCGCGACGCTCGGCATGGCCCATCTTGCCCAGGACGCGGCCGTCGGGGCTCGTGATGCCCTCGATGGCGAGTGCGGAGCCGTTGGGGTTGACGGAAAAATCCATGCTGGGCTTGCCGTCCTCGCCCACGTACTGCGTGGCGACCTGGCCGTTGGCGATCAGCTGGGCGAGCACCTCGTCGTTGGCGACAAAGCGGCCCTCGCCGTGGCTGATGGCGACGGTGTAGGGGTCGTCCAGGCTGCACTGCGACAGCCACGGGGACAGGTTGGACGAGATGCGGGTGCGCACCAGGCGGCTCTGGTGACGACCGATGGTGTTAAAGGTCAGCGTGGGCGCATCGGGCGTGGCGTCGACGATGTCGCCGTAGGGCACCAGGCCGAGCTTGACCAGGGCCTGGAAGCCGTTGCAAATGCCCAGCATCAGGCCGTCGCGGGCCTTGAGCAGGTCGCGGACTGCCTCGGTGACCTCGGGAGCGCGGAAGAACGCCGTGATGAACTTGGCGGAGCCGTCGGGCTCGTCGCCGCCCGAGAAGCCGCCGGGGATCATGACGATCTGGCTTGCACGAATGCGGCGGGCGAGCTCGTGGGTGCTCTCGGCGACGGCCTCGGGCGTGAGGTTGTTGATCACGAAGGTGTCGGCCTCGGCACCGGCGGCACGGAATGCGCGGGCGCTGTCGTACTCGCAGTTGTTGCCGGGGAACACGGGGATGATCACACGCGGGCGGGCGATCTTGGCGCCGCCGTACACGTGGATATCCTTGGCGCGGAAGTCGATGGTCTCGACCTCGGGGGTCTCGCCGGCGCTGCGGTAGGCAAAGACGCCCTCGATGCCGCTCTCCCAGGCCTCCTGGAGCTCGGAGAGCTCGATGACCTCGGAGCCGGTATCGATGACATAACCCTCGACGGTGGTGCCCAGGGGCTCAACGACAACGCCGTCGGCGACCTCGGGCAGCTCGGCATCCTCGGCGAGCTCGACGATAAAGCTGCCGTAGAGCGGGGTGAAGAGGCTCTCCACGTCCACGTCCTCGGCAAGCTCGATACCGATCTGGTTGCCGACACACATCTTAAAGAGGCTCTCGGCGCCGCAGCCGTAGCCGGGCGTGGAGACGGCCAGGGCGTCGCCGGTAGCAGTGAGCGCCTCGACGGCGTCAAACGCGGCGAGCAGCTGCTGGGCGTCGGGACGGTAGTCCTCGCCATAGGTGGCGGGGGCGATGCGGACGACGCGGTGCGTCAGGCCCTTGAACTCGGGCGAGACGGCGCGGGCAGCCTTGCCCACGGCGACGGCGAAGCTGATCAGGGTCGGCGGAACGTTGAGCTCGCCGGCCTCGTCTTCAAACGAGCCGCTCATGGAATCCTTGCCACCGATGGCGCCGGCACCCAGGTCGACCTGGGCCATGAGGGCGCCCAGGACGGCTGCCGTGGGCTTGCCCCAGCGCTCGGCCTCGGTGCGCAGGCGCTCGAAGTACTCCTGGAAGGAGAGATAGGCGCGCTTGTGCTCAAAGCCGGCGGCCACGAGCTTGGCGATGGACTCGACCACGGACAGGTAGGCGCCCGCAAACTGGTCGGCTTCCATCAGGTAGGGGTTGAAGCCCCATGCCATGGCGCTTGCCGTGGTGGTCTCGCCGTCCACGGGGAACTTGGCGACCATGGCCGAGCTCGGGGTGAGCTGCGTCTTGCCGCCAAAAGGCATAAGCACGGTTGCGGCGCCGATGGTGGAGTCGAAGCGCTCGGAAAGGCCCTTGTTGGAGGCAACGTTGAGGTCGGTGACAAGCGAGGTCATGCGCTCGGCAAGCGTGGTGCCGGCCCAGCTGGGCTGCCACACGCTGCGGGCGCACACGTGGGCGACCTGGTGCTTGGGCGCGCCGTTGGAGTTGAGGAACTCGCGGGATAGGTCGACGATGGCGACACCGTTCCAGGCCATGCGCATGCGCGGCTCGGCGGTAACCTCGGCGATAATGGTCGCCTCGAGGTTCTCCTCGGCGGCGTAGCCCATGAACTCCTCGACGTCACCGTCGGCGACGGCGCAGGCCATACGCTCCTGGGACTCGGAGATGGCGAGCTCGGTGCCGTCCAGGCCGTCGTACTTCTTGGTCACGGTGTCCAGGTCGACATACAGGCCGTCGGCAAGCTCGCCCACGGCGACCGAGACGCCGCCGGCGCCAAAGTCGTTGCAGCGCTTGATCAGACGGCAGGCGTCGCCGCGACGGAACAGACGCTGCAGCTTGCGCTCGACCGGGGCGTTGCCCTTCTGGACCTCGGCGCCCGAGGTCTCGATGGACTCGGTGTTCTGAGTCTTGGAGGAGCCGGTGGCGCCGCCGATGCCGTCACGGCCGGTGCGGCCGCCCAGCAGGATGATCTTGTCGGTGGGGGCGGGGCACTCGCGACGCACGTGGTTTGCCGGGGTAGCGCCCACGACGGCGCCGACCTCCATGCGCTTGGCCACGTAGCCGGGGTGATAGAGCTCGTTGACCTGGCCGGTGGCAAGGCCGATCTGGTTGCCGTAGCTGGAGTAGCCGGCGGCAGCGGTGGTCACGAGCTTGCGCTGCGGCAGCTTGCCCTCGAGCGTCTCGGACACGGGGACGGTGGGGTCGCCGGCGCCGGTGACACGCATGGCCTGGTACACGTAGCTGCGGCCCGAGAGTGGGTCGCGGATGGCGCCGCCCACGCAGGTGGCGGCACCGCCGAAGGGCTCGATCTCGGTCGGGTGGTTGTGGGTCTCGTTCTTAAACAGGAACAGCCAGTCCTGGTCCTCGCCGTCGACATCGACCTTCACCTTGACGGTGCAGGCGTTGATCTCCTCAGACTCGTCGACATCGGTCATGGCGCCGGTCTTCTTAAGGTACTTGGCGCCGATGGTGCCCATGTCCATGAGGCAGACGGGCTTGGCGTCGCGGCCGAGTTCGTGGCGCATCTCCATGTAGCGGTCGAAGGCCTGCTGCACCACGGCGTCGTCGATCGTCACATCGTCCAGGACGGTGCCGAAGGTGGTGTGGCGGCAGTGGTCGGACCAGTAGGTGTCGATCACGCGGATCTCGGTGATGGTGGGGTCGCGATCCTCATCGCGGAAGTACTGCTGGCAGAAGGCGATGTCCGCCTCGTCCATGGCAAGACCGCGCTCGGAGATAAAGGTGGCAAGGCCGTCCTCATCGAGCTCGCGGAAGCCGTCGAGCACTTCGACGGGCTGGGGCTCGGGGGTCTCCATGTACAGCGTCTCGGGCAAGTCGAGCGAGGCGATGCGCGCCTCGACGGGGTTCACCACGTAGTGCTTGATGGCCTCGATGGCGGCTTCGTCCAGAGCGCCCGAGATCATATAGACCTTGGCGGAGCGCACGGCGGGGCGCTCGCCCTGGCTGATGAGCTGCACGCACTCGCTGGCGGAGTCGGCGCGCTGGTCAAACTGGCCAGGCAGGAATTCGACGGCAAAGACGGCGCCATCGCTTGCGGGGAGCTCGTCGTAGGTCACATCGACCTGGGGCTCGCTAAAGACGGTCGGCACGCAGGAGCGGAAAAGCTCCTCGTCGATGCCCTCGACGTCGTAGCGGTTGATGATCCTCAGGGCCTCGATGCCCTTGATGCCGAGAATCTCGGTCAGCTCGCCCTTGAGCTGCTGAGCCTCGACGTCGAACCCGGGTTTCTTCTCCACGTAGATACGAGAGACCATTGGTTCCTGCCTTCCTGATCGGTTGGGCGTACGGTACGGTATGCGGCAGCGGTCGGTTTGCGGGGTCTGCCCTGCGGTCGCCTTGAGCCACATGTTTGTAAACCTCACTATGATACGACAGCTCGCGGCGCGTTGAGGACGGCGAGGGTGCTACAGTGATGCGCAAACAAGAGAAAGGCATCACATGGCATTCGTTTCACTCGCCATCATCGCGCTCGTGGCCTTTGCAAGCCCCTTCATCGCCTCGGCGATTCCCGGAAAGCCCGTTCCCGAGACGGTCTTTTTGCTCGTGTTCGGTGCGGTGCTGGGACCCCATATGCTCGGCGTCATCCATGTAGATGCCGAGGTCTCGCTGGTGTCCGAGCTGGGTCTGGCCTTTTTGTTCCTGCTCGCCGGCTTTGAGATCGACCCCAAGAGCATCACGGGCGTCGAGGGGCGCTACGGCTTGGCGACGTGGGTCGTCACGTTTGGTATCGCCTGGCTTGCCGTGCGCTTTACCCCGTGGTTCTCGGTCAGTCATTTCGACGGTATCGCCGTGACGCTCGCCCTCACTTCGACGGCGCTCGGCACGCTCGTGCCCATCATGCGCGAGCGCTCGCTCACCGGCACGCGCGTGGGCGACTCGATTCTTGCGTATGGCACCTGGGGTGAGCTCGGCCCCGTGCTCGCCATGTCGGTGCTGCTGTCTGCCCGCACCGGCATCCAGACGCTTGTAATCCTTGGCTTGTTTGCGGTGGTCTGCGTGTTGCTGGCCGTGGTCCCAAGCCGCTCCAAGCGCGTCGGCAGCCGCTTCTTTGCGTTTGTCGAGGAACGCGCCGATACCACGTCGCAGACCTTCGTGCGCCTGACGGTGCTCATCCTGGTCACGCTCGTGGCGTTCTCGGCCGTCTTTGACCTCGACATCGTGTTGGGTTCTTTTGCCGCCGGCTTTGTCCTGCGCTATATCATCCCCGAGGGCAACCATACGCTCGAGACCAAGCTCGACGGCCTGGCCTACGGCTTTTTGATTCCGGTGTTCTTTACCGTATCGGGCGCAAAGATCGACCTGACGGCCGTGGCGTCGCGCCCGGGCTTGCTCGCGGGCTTTATCGTGGCGTTGCTGATCATTCGCGCGGTGCCCATCCTTATCTCTATGAGCATTTGTCCTGCGACGCGCGATGTGTCGGCGTATGGTCGCATTACCGTGGCCCTGTACTGCACCACGGCTCTGCCGATCATCGTCGCCGTGACAAGCGTTGCCGTCAACGCGGGTGCGCTGACGCAAGATATTGCGTCGGTCATGGTTGCCGCCGGTGCCATCACGGTGTTCTTGATGCCGCTGCTCGCGCAGCTCTTCTACCGCGTGGTGGATGCTGCGCCGGTCGCCGCCGTGGCGGAGGTTGCCGAGCATCCATCCGATGCGCTCGACATCCTGCGCGCCCATCACGATTTGGCGAGCCTGCTCGCACGCGAGCACGAGCTGCTGACCTCGCATGGACATGGTCGCGTATTCGAGGGCCTGCCTACGCTCGATACGATTGCCGAGCGTCTTTCCGCCGAGGCGGCGAGCGGCCACATCGATGCCCGCATCGTGGACGCGGCGCACCTGCTTGCCGACAAGACCTATGGTGATGAGGTTGACCCGTCCGAGCTGACTCCGCGTGAGCGCCGCCGCCTGGAGCGCGCCAAGCTCGCCGTGCACGAATATCGCCGCCGCATGCTGGAGCTCTACGCGCGCGATGAAGCCCAAGACGACGACGGTAAGTAGTCGATAGTCTCTCAAGGGAGTCGCGTCACGCTTTGAAGGCTCGAAACGGGATGTGGTTTCCGAAACAGGGGCCGTTGGGAAACGGTGTCCCGGAATGGGCGTCCAGAGTGGGACGCGCTTTCCGCGAGAGACCCGTTGCGGAAACGGTATCCCAGAATCGGCGTTCAAAACGGGGCGCTCTTTCCGAAACATGGCCCTGAGGGAAGCTGCGTCCCGGTCTGAGTCGGGACTGCGGGACACAGCTTCCCTTTCAAACAGAAGAAGGCGCGCTGCCTGCAGTTGATGCAGACGGCGCGCCTTCTTTGTTGGACTATGTTGAGGCTGGGAGCTGAGGCTTGTGGTCCCTTAAGAGCGGGCGGCTCCGTCGACGGGGAGCACGGCGCCCGTGACGTAGGAGGACATGTCGCTCGCCAGGAAAACAAAGGCGTTGGCGACATCCTCGGGCTCGCCCATGCGACCCAGCGGAATGGTGGCGACGATGGGCTTAATAACCTCTTCGGGCAGGTTGGCGACCATATCGGTCTTGGTTACGCCAGGCGCGACGGCGTTGACGCGGATGTCCATGGGGGCGAGCTCGCGCGAGAGCGACTGGACCATACCGTTGACGGCAAACTTGGACGTGGGATAGCCAACGCCGGAGGGCTGACCGTACTTGGCGACCATCGAACTCGTGGTGGTGATGGTGCCGCCATGACCTGCCTCGGTCATGATCTTGGCGGCTGCCTGGTGGCCATTAAAGACGGCGACGACGTTGAGGTCCATAACCTTAGCGAACTCCTCGGCCGTGTAGTCCAAAAGGGGTGAGCGCTGGGAGATGCCGGCATTGTTGACGACTGTATCCAAACCGCCCATATCGGCTGCAGCCTGGGTAAAGGCCTCGGTCACGGCCTCGAGCGAGGTGAGGTCGCAGGAGCGGCCCCAGACCTTGGCGTCGGGATAGGCGGCCGCCAACTTCTCAACGGCCGCGTCGGCAGTCTCCTGGCGTGAGCCAAAGACGGTGACGGCAGCGCCTTCCTCGATAAAACGGCAGGCGATCGCATAGCCGATACCGCGCGTGCCTCCGGTGATGATTGCTTTCTTGCCCTCGAGCAACATGGTGCTTCCTCTCATCGCGGGCGGACATACGCAGCTCAGCGTAGCGGTAGCCGGAATCGGCCGCGTTTGCATATCGGTGAACGGTAGCCCGCGTTACCGATGAGCGGCTCGCGCAAATATGCTCTGCCGTTGTGCTTACGGCAGGTGACAAAAGGGCTTCCGTCCTACATCGGACGGGAGCCCTCAAGGCGCGTATTGCTAGGCGAGCGTTGGGCTAGTTCGCCATAACGCCTTCGGTCCAGGCCTCAACGTCCTCGATGCGCAGGACGTTGGCGACCTCGGCCACGCAGTCGACGCTGGCAAGTTCGGCGGCGGCAGCCTGGACGTTCTTCTCGAGTGCGCGGTGCGTCAAGAAGATGACCGAGCAGGCATCGCTGACGCCCGACTTGCCGTCCTCGACCTGGTTGATGAGCGAGATCGAGATGTTGTGCTTGGCAAAGATGTCGACCGTCTCGGACAGGGCACCTACGCGGTCGGCGACCTTCAGGCGCACATAGTACTTGGTCTGGAGTTCGTCCATGGGCTTAAAGGCGAGGTTGTGACCGTAGGGCTCAATCTCGGGCAGCGGAGCCACGCCGCGGCTGATCTGCTCGGAGAGCGATAGGATATCGCCCACGACGGCGCTCGCGGTGGGGAAGGAGCCTGCGCCAGCGCCGTAGAACATGGTCTCGCCCACGGCGTCACCCACCACGTAGACGGCGTTCATGGCGCCGTTGACCTTGGCGAGCATATGGTCTGCCGGGATGAGCGTGGGATGCACGCGGACGTCGACGCCGGCGTCGGTGTTGCGTGCGATGCCCAGCAGCTTGATGGTGTAGCCGAGCTCGCGGGCCTGGGCGATGTCCTCGGCGCCGATGGTACGGATACCCTGTTGGTAGACATCGTCGGTGGTCACGCGGGTGCCAAAGCCGATGGAAGCGAGGATTGCCGTCTTGCTGGCGGCGTCGAAGCCGTCGACGTCGGCGGACGGGTCGGCCTCGGCATAGCCCTTGGCCTGCGCGTCGGCAAGCACATCGGCGTAATCGGCGCCCTCGGCGTCCATGCGCGACAGGATATAGTTGGTGGTACCGTTGAGAATGCCGGCGATGGTCAGGATCTTGTTGCCCACCAGGTCGTGCTCGAGCGTGCTGACAATGGGGATGCCACCGCCGCAGCTGGCCTCGCACTTAATCTGCACGCCGCACGCGCGCGCCTTCTCGGCGAGCGTCTCGACATGACGGCCCAGCAGGGCCTTGTTGGCAGAGACGACATGCTTGCCGTTCTCGAAGGCGGTGGTGAAGATTTCGGTCGCGGGGTGCTCGCCGCCGATGAGCTCGACGACGATATCGACGGCGGGGTCGGTGACGACGTCGTGCCAGTCGCTCGTAAAGGCCTCGCGCTCAATACCGGCGGCTTCGGCCTGCTCCCAGGCAAGCGCGCAGGCGCGGGTCAGCTTAAGGTCGATGCCGTAGGCTGCCAGGTACTCATCGTGGTGGCTCTTGATCAGACGGGCCACGCCGCCGCCGACGGTTCCCAGACCGATGAGGCCGACGTTCACGGTGCGCAGGGGTTCGCTCATAGATAGCTCCTTCGTGCATCTTATGGATGGATTAACCGCTTAAAGGTTGAGTGCATTCTAGCGTGAACCGAGGGCGCGTGCTCGCCAGGCAACAGGAGTCGCACAAAACGGCACCCCCGAAACGCTGCGGAAACATTGGAAACATGCTCGCTACATACGACCTACAGCCTATGTGATTCAGGACGGCAAGTACATCGCCGCCTAGGTGCGCACAAAACGCGAGCAGTGAGGCTGTTTTAATCAGGGCAGGGACGCATGTAACAGAATGGAAACATTACTTTCACGCAATAAAGTGGCTAAACTGCATAAACCGACAGAAATACGCATGAATATGGATAAATGGACAAAGTAAAAGAAAAGTTGAAATAATCGCCACTTTTCTCAACTAAAGCGTCTACTATTTTGCGAACGCCGAACACGGCGAAGGATGGCCTGTCGGGTAACCGAAACCCGACGAGATTTGAGAGGAGAGCCGCATGTCGAGCCTCACCGGTAAGTCATTGAACCCTGTTATGAATCGCAGGAGCGTTATCGCGAGCGCAGCAGGTCTGGGGGCGATGTCTATTCTAGCTGGCTGCTCCTCCAACGGCGGCGACAGCGGTTCCGCTTCGGGCGACGCTTCGTTTAAGATCGGCACCATCGGCCCGCTGACCGGCGCCAACGCGTCCTACGGCAAGTCCGTTACCCAGGGTGTCGAGCTTGGCTGCAAGGATTTCTCGACCAAGGAGCTGCCACTTGCCAGCAAGGCCGAGGATGACCAGGCCGACGGCGAGAAGGCCGTCAACGCCTTCAACACCCTGCTCGACTGGGGCATGCAGGCCCTCGTCGGCCCGACCACCACGGGTGCGTCGGTTGCCGTTGCCGCCGAGTGCGGTAACGACCCCAAGACGTTCATGATCACCCCGTCCGCGTCCTCCGAGGACGTCACCGACGGCAAGGATTGCGTCTTCCAGGTTTGCTTCACCGACCCCAACCAGGGTGTCAACGCTGCCAAGTTCCTGGCAGAGAAATATGCGGACGAGAAGTTCGTGCTGTTCTATAACTCCGGCGACGCTTATTCTTCGGGCATCGCAGATTCCTTTAAGGCCCAGGCCGCTGAATCCAAGCTCGAGATTGTTGACGAGGAGACCTTTAAGGACGACTCCGCCACGAGCTTTACCAACCAGCTGACCAAGGCCAAGCAGGCCGGCGCCACCATGATCTTTGCGCCGATCTACTACACGCCGGCGTCCGTCCTGCTCAAGAACGCCAAGGACATGGGCTACGACGTCAAGATGATGGGCTGCGACGGCATGGACGGCATCCTGGGCGTTGAGGGCTTCGATACCTCTCTTGCCGAGGGTCTGCTGCTCATGACCCCGTTCTCTGCCGACGACGAGAAGAACGCCGACTTCGTCAACGCTTACAAGGATAAGTACGGCGATACCCCCGACCAGTTTGCCGCCGACGCCTACGACGGCGTGCACGCGGTGGCCGAGGCCCTCAAGGAGGCCGGTCTTGGTGTCGACGCCGATCCGACCGAGGCCGCCGAGAAGCTGTCCAAGGCTATGCTCAAGATTACCGTTGACGGTCTGACCGGCAAGCTCACCTGGAACGATAAGGGCCAGGTCCAGAAGGAGCCCACGGCGTACGTCATCACCGACGGCAAGTACGTACAGGCCTAATTGGCCGCCTTACATAGAGCGGTTTTGATCCCAAGCAGGGGAGGTTTTGGCCTTCCCTGCTTGCTTGGTATCTAGGGACGATGTAACGTCCCTGTTTCATACATCAACTGGAAACCTATTCGAAAGGGGGATGTGGGACATGACGGTCTTTATCCAATACCTTGTCAACGGCCTGTCCATGGGCAGCGTCTACGCCATCATCGCGTTGGGCTACACCATGGTCTACGGTATCGCCAAGATGCTGAACTTCGCTCACGGCGACGTCATCATGGTCGGTGCCTATGTCTCGTTCTGCGCCACGTCGTATCTCGGCCTCCCGGGCTGGGTATCTGTAATTCTTTCTTGTGTGGTCTGCACGGTTCTCGGCGTTCTCATCGAGGGTCTGGCCTATAAGCCGCTGCGCCAAGCAGGCCCGCTGGCCGTTCTGATCACGGCTATCGGCGTGTCTTACTTCCTGCAGAACGCCGCGCAGCTTCTGTGGGGCGCCACGCCCAAGAACTTCACTTCGCTCGTCACCTTCCAGGTGCCGGAGTTCTTGGCCAAGTTCAACGTAAGCGCCGTCTCGCTCGTCACCATCGTCGCCTGCCTGGTTATCATGGCCGGCCTGATGTTCTTTACAGGTAAGACCAAGATGGGCAAGGCCATGCGCGCCGTGTCCGAGGACGAGGCCGCCGCTCAGCTCATGGGCATCAACGTCAACCGCACCATCTCGATGACGTTTGCCATCGGCTCGGCGCTTGCCGCCATCGCCGGCGTGCTCCTGTGCTCCTACTCGCCGGTGCTGCAGCCCACGACGGGTGCCATGCCTGGCATCAAGGCCTTCGACGCCGCCGTCTTCGGCGGCATCGGCTCCATCCCCGGTGCCTTTGTCGGTGGCATTCTCATCGGCATCATCGAGGCGATGGCGCAGGCTTACATTTCCACGAGCCTTGCCAACTCCATCGTCTTTGGTGTTTTGATCATCGTCCTGCTCGTCAAGCCTGCCGGCCTCTTGGGCAAGTACGTCCCCGAGAAGGTGTAGGTGAGCGTTATGAAGTTTCTTAAAGACAAGCAGACGCGTCACGACTTTGTCACGTACGCCATGTGCATCGTGGCCTTCGCCATCGTGTTCTTTATGCAGTCTAACCACATGATTCCGCGCATGATCGCCGGTCAGCTGGTTCCCATCACGGCCTATATCGTCATGGCCATTTCCCTCAACCTCGTCGTCGGCATCGCGGGCGACTTGTCGCTGGGCCACGCGGGCTTTATGAGCGTCGGTGCCTACACGGGCATCGTCACCGCCGTCGCGCTGGAGAGCGCCGTTCCGTCCGATCCGATGCGTCTGATCATCAGCATTGTGGTCGGCGCTATCGCCGCTGCCATCTTGGGCTTCTTGATTGGTATCCCGGTCCTGCGCCTGAGCGGCGACTATCTGGCCATCGTGACCCTGGCTTTTGGCGAGATCATCAAAGAGATCGTCACCTGCCTCATTGTGGGCGTCGACTCCCGCGGCCTGCACGTGATTTTTAACATCACGGGCAACTCTACGATCGACGACCTGCACCTGCTCGAGGACGGCACCGCCATCATCAAGGGCGCCCAGGGCGCCTCGGGCGTGTCGACGTACTCGACCTTCCTCGCCGGTGCCATCCTGGTCATGGTCACACTCGTGATCGTGCTCAACCTGGTCCGCAGCCGTACCGGCCGTGCCATTATGGCCGTGCGCGATAACAAGATTGCAGCCGAGTCCGTAGGCATCTCCGTCACGGAGTACCGCATGATCGCCTTCGTGGTTTCCGCTGCCCTCGCCGGTGCTGCCGGAGCTCTCTTCGGCGGTAACTTCTCGCAGCTCTCCGCCACCAAGTTCGACTTCAACACGTCGATCCTCATTCTGGTGTTCGTGGTCCTGGGCGGCCTGGGCAACATGCGCGGTTCCGTCATCGCGGCGGCGTTGCTCACGGTGCTTCCCGAGCTGCTCCGTCAGTTCTCGGACTACCGCATGCTCATCTACGCCATCGTGTTGATCCTGGTCATGATCTTTACCAACAACCCGCAGCTCAAGGCGTTCTTCGGTCGCGTCAAGGACCGCTTTGCTTCCAAGAAGGAGGTGGCAGCCGATGCCCAGTAAATTTGAGTTCAACAAGGGCAAGATGGTCCCGTATCCTTCTGGTGCCATCGTTCCCGACCGTGACCTGGGCGAGTGCCCGGCACTCGAGTGCATCCACCTGGGCATTGAGTTCGGTGGCCTTAAGGCAGTCGATGACTTTAGCCTGACTATCGGCAAGACCGAGATCGCCGGTCTCATCGGCCCCAACGGTGCCGGCAAGACCACGGTCTTCAACCTGCTCACCAAGGTGTACCAGCCTACGCACGGCACCATCCTGCTCGATGGTGAGGACACCTCGGGCAAGTCGGTCTACCAGGTCAACCGCATGGGTATTGCCCGTACGTTCCAGAACATTCGCCTGTTCAACACCATGACGGTGGAGGACAACGTTAAGGTCGGCCTGCACAACCAGGAGCGCTACTCCGGCTTTGAGGGCGTGCTGCGCCTGCCGACGTATTGGAAGCACGAGAAGGCCGCCCACGAGCGCGCCATGGAGCTACTGTCCATTTTTGACATGGAGCACCTGGCAAACGAGCAGGCCGGATCGCTGCCTTACGGCGCTCAGCGTCGTCTGGAAATCGTCCGCGCGCTTGCCACCAACCCCAAGCTGCTGCTGCTCGACGAGCCTGCCGCCGGCATGAACCCGTCCGAGACCGCGGAGCTCATGGAGAACATCGTTAAGATTCGCGACACCTTCGGCATCGCCATCATGCTTATCGAGCACGACATGTCGCTCGTCATGAATATATGCGAGGGTATCTGCGTGCTTAACTTTGGCAAGGTCATCGCCAAGGGCACGGCCGAGGAGATCCAGAACAACGACGCCGTTATCGAGGCGTATCTGGGCAAGCAGGATAAGGGGGAGAACTAAATGGCAGAGCCGATGCTTTCCGTCTACAACATCAACGTCTGGTACGGCGCTATCCACGCCATCAAGGACATCTCCTTTAACGTCAACGAGGGCGAGATCGTGGCCCTGATCGGTGCGAACGGTGCCGGCAAGTCCACAACGCTCAAGACTGTCTCGGGCCTGCTGCGCTCCAAGACCGGCTCCATCAAGTTTATGGGCGAGGACATTACCCATACGCCTGCCGACAAGCTGGTGGGCAAGGGCCTGGCTCAGGTCCCCGAGGGCCGTCGTGCCTTTTTGCAGATGACGGTCGAGGAGAACTTGGAGATGGGCGCCTACACGCAGCCCAAGTCCACGGTGGCTCCGGGCCTGGAGCGCGTCTACGAGCAGTTCCCGCGCCTGAAGGAACGTCGTCGCCAGGTCGCCGGCACCCTTTCAGGCGGCGAGCAGCAGATGCTCGTTATGGGGCGCGCCCTTATGAGTAACCCCAAACTACTCATGCTCGACGAGCCTTCCATGGGTCTGGCACCGATTCTGATCGAACAGATCTTCCAGATTGTCGAGGACTTGCACAAGGCCGGTACCACGGTGCTTCTGGTCGAGCAAAACGCGCAGATGGCGCTTTCCATCGCCACACGCGGTTACGTGCTCGAGACCGGCAAGATCACCATGACCGGCACTGGTCAAGAGCTGCTGCACGACGACAACGTCCGCAAAGCTTACTTGGGCGGTTAGGCGGTTCCGCCGTTCTACCGAACGGCGGACCAGTCGACGCTGCGCGGGCACCAGAGCGACAGCTTGTCATTCAAAGAGGGCGGCATGACCAGAAGGTCTATGCCGCCCTCTTTTCATGCCAATCTGTTCGCTCTGGTGCCCGCTCGCTGTCCGTCCTCTGCCTGCGGCGTTGGAGGTAGTCGTTGGGGACGTTTTCCTTCGTCCCCACCAAATCATTTTGCTCTGTCATGCGGGTTGGTTTTTAAAGTGCGACAATGCCGTGTGGAAATAGAAATGTCATCTGGGGGTCTATCTATGGTGTACGAGTTTTGTGCCGAGAACTTTGAGCGGGTGCCGGCGGCTATCGATGCCGGTGCAAGGCGTATCGAGCTGTGCGACAACCTTGCCGTTGGTGGCACCACGCCTTCGGCCGGCGTTATCAGCGCTACGACCAACTATGTCCACGAGCACGATGCACGGGTGATGTGCATGATTCGCCCGCGTGGCGGCGACTTTCACTACGACCAGGACGAGCTGCGTATGATGGAGATGGACCTGGGCCTTGCCGTAAGCGCCGGCGTTGACGGCTTGGTCTTTGGCTGCTGCAAGCCCTGCGCTGGCGGATGGGCGCTCGACGAACTTACGCTTGGCGCCCTCGTGATGGCTGCGGGCTGCGCGACCGAGGAATGTAAGCGTGAGCCCATCGACATCACCTTCCACATGGCATTTGACCAGCTCTCGCCCGAGGCTCAGCTCGATGCGATTGATACACTTGCCGACTGCGGCGTTACGCGCATCCTCACGCATGGCGGCGCTGCCGGTACGTCGATCGAGGATAATTTCGATCACCTGGCTCGTTTAATCGAGTATGCGGGTGATCGTTTGACCATCCTTCCCGGCGGCGGCATCACTACGGCAAATCGCGACGCGGTCGCGGCGGCGCTAGACGTCTCCGAGCTCCATGGCACCAAGATCGTGCCGCTGGAGGTATAACCCGTGGCGCTGGTATTCGATGTTCAGCAGGCGAGCGGCAAGCCCGACGACAACCGTCGCCCCGGTACCGCGTGTCCCTTTTGCAACACGGAGGGGCTCACCAACATCATCCAGCGCGACGGTGACTGCATCTGGCTCGAGAATAAGTTCAAGACCCTGCGCGCCACCCGTCAAACCGTGCTGATCGAGTCGGCCGATCACGATGCCGACCTGGTGACCTATAAGCCGGATGAACTCCACCATGTGATGAGGTTTGCTCTGGATTGCTGGCAGCAGATGATCGATTCGCAGCAGTATCGAAGCGTGCTCATGTACAAGAACAAGGGTCCGCTTTCGGGCGGCAGCCTCGTCCATCCACACATGCAGATTGTGGGCTTGGAACAGGAGGACGGCTATGCGGCGCTGACCTCAGCCAACTTTGAAGGCATCGATGTTTGGCAGAGGGGAAGGGTTGCGGTCAACATCTCAACCGAACCGATTATGGGGTTCTTTGAGGTCAATGTTTCAGCCCCGCAGGGAATCGCCGCCAGCGATGGCGCGCGAGACCAAGCCGAGACGGACCTCTTCGCCGATGCGATTCAGGTAGCTCTGCGCTATATCCTGAACGAGCACCATGGTGGTCGCGCAGAGTCGTACAACTTGTTCTTCTACCACATGGACGGCCGGACCATTGCCAAGGCGCTTCCGCGCTGGGTGGTTTCACCCTACTTTGTCGGGTATCGGCTGGCTCAGGTCAATGCTGAGACCACGCTCGATGTCGATGCGGAGCGATTCCGCGCACATCTGGAGGCGCTCACATCGTAAAGTGAGCGCCCGCACACTGCGGACGGTTTAGCGCGCCATTGCATCGCGGCCGGCCTCGACCCGCTTGCGCTGGGCGGCGCGCTCCTCGCCGGTCAGACGCTCAAAGAAGTGTCCGATAAGCGAGGCGAGCACCTGCTGAAACAACGTTCCACACATGACGGGAAACACAACTTCGCCCGGAAAGTATTGCGTGGCGATGACGGCGCCCGAAGAGATATTGCGCATGCCGCAGGTAAAGCACATGGTGGTCGTTTCGCTATATGGCAGATGCAGCGCGCGGGCGACCAGAATGCCGACGACAAAGCCGCTGATGGCGAAGACCAAAATAAAGAGGGCGACTTCCAAGCGCACCGCGTTCATGTGCAGCACGTACTCGCTCATGGCGGTGGAGTTGGAGGCGATAACGCCCATCATCATGAACTTGCAGGCGGGCGAGAGCGCGGGGGAGAGTTTTTCGTGCCCCCATCCGCGCGTGAGCTCGTTGATCACGATGCCGAGCACGGCGGGGATGGCGATCATAAAGGCCATGTTCTGCATCATGCTCGGCACGTCGATCGAGACGGTGGCGCCCAGCAGGAGCTTGAGCGTAAGCGGAATCGTCACAGGGGAGATGACCGAGGACGTCAGGATGATGGTGAGCGCGAGCGGGCCGTTGCCGCCGAACATGCTGATCCACATAAAAGCGGTGACTGCCACGGGCACACTGTATTCGAGCACGATGCCGCAGACAAGGTTGGGGTTGGAACCAAAGAACAACGATCCCATGGCGTAGGCCGCGATGGGAATAAGCGCCGCCGAGACCAACAACGCCAGAATCAGGTGCAGCGGACGGTGGAACACCTCGGCTACCTGGTGAAAGGTGTTGCTGAGCGCACCTTGGAACGTCATAAAGGCAAACAAGGTGGGAACGATGGGCTTGAGAACGCCGATCTGTTGAGGAAAGAGCACGCCGAGCGCCACACAAATCGGAACGATGATTTGCATGTGCCCCGCGAGAAACTTGCCCAGTCCAACCCATTGCTTCATATGCTCTTGTGACTCCCTTTGCTCGTGAATCCGTTTTGACTGGATATGCTAGACGCTCACATGTGTCCGTGCGTCAGAAACGCTCGATTATTTCGAGGCTATTACCGGCATCGTTTACCGAAACCGCGGCATGCTGCGGCGATTTGCGTCCGCGCCGCACGGTATAATAAATCCGTTCAACAGATCTGCCTGCCGAAGCGGGCATACACAGAGGACTCATCGCTATGAACCGTGAGAGGTATCGCGGCGACCTGCCCCTATCGGGGGTGGGTGCCTATGTCATCGCTTAAGACGACGCATCGCTGGGCGGTCGCTCAGCAAAACCCCGAGCTCGAAAAGGAGCTTTCGGCTGGTCTGGGCATTCCCGGGCTGGTGGCGCGCATTATGGTCGCGCACGGCATTGGCTCAATCAAAGAGGGCCAATTGTTTTTGACGCCTTCGCTCGATCGCGACTGGGCCGACCCACTCATTATCCCGGGCATGTCGGTCGTTGCCGACCGCGTCGAGCGTGCTATTCGCAACCACGAGCACATTGCAGTCTTTGGCGATTTTGACGTTGACGGTATTACGTCGACCTGCCTGTTGACCGAGGCGCTGCGCACGTTTGGCGCCGATGTCACGCCGTTTATTCCGCATCGCTTTGATGAGGGCTACGGTCTTTCGCGCGCGGCGCTCGACCGCGTTAACGAGCTCGCTCGCCCCCAGCTGATCGTGACCGTCGATAACGGCATTGCCGCCAAGGAAGAGGTTTCCTATCTGAAGAGCCTGGGGATCGATTTGGTGGTCACGGACCATCACGAGCCCTCCGATCAGGTGCCGCAGGGCGTACCCCTGACCGACCCTAAGCTCGATGACGATGGTCCTTCGCGTGAGCTTGCCGGTGCCGGCGTGGCACTCAAGTTGGTGCAAGTCCTGGGCGAACGTCTGGGCAAGCCGTCGTATTGGCGTTCGCTAATCGAGGTCGCGGCGCTGGGCACCGTGTCCGACATGATGCCGCTCACGCCCGAGAACCGCGCACTGGTCGCCGAGGGCATCCAGCAGATGCGCGTGACGGCCCGTCCCGGCTACATCGCACTTGCCGCGCTCGCCAAGGCGGACCTTTCGAGCATTACGGCGGATGGCCTGTCATTCTCGCTCATTCCCCGCTTAAACGCTGCCGGTCGCATGGCCGATCCCAAGCTGGCGCTCGACCTGCTGCTTGCCCGCAATCCCATCGAAGCAAGCGCGCTGGCGGCTGAGCTCGAGGAAATCAACCACCAGCGCCGTGAGATCGAGGCGGAGCTCACGCGCGATGCCATGGCAAAGGTCGAGGAGGCCTATGACGGCGGACGCGCGATTGTCGTGGGTGGCGAGGGCTGGCACGAGGGTGTCAAGGGCATCGTGGCAAGCCGTCTGACCAACCGCTATCACGTGCCGGCGCTGCTGTTCTCGATCGAGGACGGTATCGCGCGCGGCTCTGGTCGCTCGGTGGGCAAAGTTAACCTGTTTGACGCCGTCGAGCGCTGTTCCGACCTGCTGATTCGTCGCGGCGGACATGCCGGTGCGGTGGGTGTGACCATCGAGGCATCCAAGCTCGATGAATTCCGTCGTCGCCTTTCCGCCGTGCTATCGGAGATTCCCGCCGAGGACTTTGAAGACATCGACGAGGTTGCCGCCACGGTCGACCTTTCCGAGCTGAATATTGAGACTATAGAGCAGATTTCCCGTCTTGAGCCGTTTGGCCAGGGCAACAAGGTGCCGTTGCTGGCCGCCGAGGGCGTGACGATGTGCGATCGCGCCGTGGTGGGCAAAACCGGCGAGCACATGCGCTTTGTGGCGACCGATGGCGCCGCGAGCGTGCCGGCCATTATGTTCCGCGTGCCGCAAATCGATAAGCTCATCAACTGCGATAGCGCTGTCGACTTGGTGTTCGAGGCCGTTGCCGAGCATTGGCAGGGGCGTGTGAAGCCCAAGCTCATGATCAAGGATGTCTTGGTGCGCGATACCACGGCGTCCAATATCGACGATCCGGCATGTGAACTTCGCCGCGGCGTGCAACCGGCGGATTCTGGCCTGCGCCTGGAGTCGCGCAAGCGCGAGACGCTCGCCCAGCTTTCTTATACCGAGCTGACGCGCTCGCTTATCCATAGCTTTATCGGCTCGAACCAGCCGCACCGCGCGCAGGTCGAGGCGCTCGATGCCCTGGCCGATCACCAGAGTGTTCTGGCCGTTATGGGAACGGGGCGCGGCAAGTCGCTCATCTTCCATGTGCATGCCGCGCGCGAGGCGGTCCTTCGCGGGCGTGCGAGCATCTTTGTCTATCCGCTGCGTGCGCTCGTTGCCGACCAGGCCTATCACCTCTCGTCGACGATGGCAGCGCTTGGCATTGGCGTTGGCGTGCTGACCGGCGAGACCGTGGAGGCCGCACGCGATGACGTGTTCGCCGGCCTAGCTTCGGGCCGCACCGGTATCGTGCTCACGACGCCCGAGTTCCTGTCTATCCACCGTGACCGTTTCGCGCGTTCGGGCCGCATCGGCTTTGTCGTTATCGATGAGGCGCACCACGCCGGCCTTGCCAAGGGCGGCGACCGTAGCGCCTATCTCGACATGCCCGATATCCTCAAAGCCCTGGGCGACCCGGTCGTTATGGCTGCGACGGCCACCGCGACGGCTCCGGTCGTGGCCGAGCTTGCCCGCATGTTGCCAATCACTCGCACGGTGGTCGACGAGACGGTGCGCGAGAACTTGCAGCTCGAGGATGACCGAGATCTTGCGAGCCGCGAGAACCGCCTGGTGTCAATCGTGGCTACGGGGGAGAAGACCGTCATCTACGTCAACTCGCGTGATCAGTCCGTGGCGCTTGCCAAGACACTGCGCAAGCGGGTGCCCGATTGCGCGACCCGCATCGCGTTCTATAACGCGGGGCTTGCGCGCTCCGATCGTCGCCGTGTTGAGGAAGCGTTTCGTGACGGAAGCCTCAGCTGCATCGTTTCGACCTCTGCCTTTGGTGAGGGCGTCAACCTGCCCGATATTCGCCATGTCGTGCTCTACCACATGCCGTTTGGCAGCATTGAATTTAACCAGATGAGCGGACGCGCCGGTCGCGACGGCCAACCTGCCGTGATTCACTTGCTCTATTCGTCGCGTGACGCTCGCATTAACGAGCGCCTGCTCGACTGCTACGCGCCCGAGCGCGATGAACTCGTCACGCTCTATCGAGCGCTGCAGACTATGTGGCGCTCCAACCGCGGCAAGACCGGAGACGACTCGTTTAGCGCGAGCGATATCGACATCGCGCAGATGTGCCTTGCCATCGATGCCCGCACGCCGGTCGACGAGCGCTCGGTGGAAAGCGGCCTGGGAATCTTCGAAGAGCTTGGTTTCTGTCGCGTTTCGGGGTTTGACGACACCCGTCGCATCGCGATGGCCGAAAACCCCGGCCGTGTGCAATTGAGCAGGTCAATTCGCTATTTGGAGGGCTTGCGCTCGCGCATGGAGTTCTCGGCTTTCCGGAGCTGGGCACTCGATTCGTGCGCTTCTGATATGCTAGCCAAAGTTAACCGCCCGATCGTACCGCGGGCCTAGGGGAAGGGGACCTCGATGGATGCCGCAGCCCGTACCGCCCATGATTCCACCCTCCAGCCGTTTTCGGAGATGGAGCACTATAAGCATGCCGATGAGCTGCCGCCCGAGATTATGGCGGACAGCTACGACAAGCTGGAGCGCCTGTGCCTCAGATATATGAATGAGGAGGACTTCTCTAAGGTGGAGCAGGCCTATTGCTTTGCCGCCGAGAAGCACTGCAACCAAAAGCGCCGCTCGGGCGAGATGTACATTAACCATCCCGTCGAGGTGGCCATCATTTTGGCCGATCTCAAGATGGACTGCGATGTGGTGTGCGCCGCGCTGCTGCACGATACCGTCGAGGATACCGAGACCTCGCTTGCCGATGTGTCCGGCCTGTTTGGCGATACGGTAGCCGAGCTCGTCGATGGCGTGACCAAGCTCACCAACATCGAAGTCGACAGCATGGACGAGAAGCAGGCCCTCACGCTGCGCAAGATGTTCCTCGCCATGTCCAAGGACATCCGCGTCATTATCGTTAAGCTTGCCGACCGCCTGCATAACATGCGTACGCTGGCGGCCCTTCGCGAGGACCGTCGCCTGTTTAAGGCTCGCGAGACCATGGACGTGTATGCGCCCCTGGCCGACCGTCTGGGCATGAGCTCTATTAAGTGGGAGCTCGAGGACCTGTCCTTCTTCTACCTGGAGCCCGATGCCTACCAGCGCATTGCGCGCATGGTGGCTGAGTCGCGCGAGGTTCGCGAGCGCTATCTGGCTGAGACTATCAAGACGCTCACCGACGAGCTCAACCGCATTGGCCTGGAGGGCTTCCAGATCAATGGCCGTTCCAAGCACTATTGGTCCATCTACCAAAAGATGAAGCGCAAGGGCAAGGAATTCTCCGAGATCTACGACCTGGTGGCACTGCGTGTCATCACGCATTCGGTGCGCGATTGCTACTCCACGCTCGGCGCGGTGCATACGCTGTGGCACCCCATGCCCGGTCGCTTCAAAGACTATATCGCCATGCCCAAGGTCAACAACTACCAGTCGCTCCATACGACGGTTATCGGCCCCACGGCCCGCCCGCTCGAGATTCAGATTCGAACCTACGAGATGCATGAGCAGGCCGAGTACGGCATTGCCGCCCACTGGCTCTATAAGAAGTCGGGCGGATCGTCTGCGTCTAAGACCAATGATGCCCAGCGTCTGGACGACCAGATTAACTGGCTCAAACATTCGCTCGATTGGGCAGCGTCTGACGAGATTACGGACGCCAAGGAATACCTGCACTCGCTGAAGGTCGATCTGTTCGACCAGGAGATCTTTGTCTTTACACCCAAGGGCGAGGTCATGGCGCTTCGTGCCGGCTCTACACCGCTCGACTTTGCCTACGCCGTTCACACCGAGGTGGGAAACCATTGCGTCGGCGCCAAAATCAACGGTGCGGTGGCTCCGCTCACGCACGAGATTAAGACGGGTGACCGTGTCGAGATCCTGACCAACAAGAGTTCCAAGCCGTCGCGTGATTGGCTCAAGATCGTTAAGACACCTTCCGCCAAGTCAAAGATCCGCCGTTACTTCGCCGCCGCGACCAAAGACGATGACGCTGCTGCCGGCCGCGATATACTGGCCAAGGACCTGCGCAAGCGCGGGTATGGCATCTCTACGCCGCGATCCACGCGTGCGCTCAACGCCGTGGCGGAGCAGTTTAACTACAAGCAGCTCGAGGACCTGTTTGCCGCCGTCGGCGCCGGCAAGGTTGCCCCGCGCGCTGTGGGTAACAAGGTCGAGCAAATCTTGGACCCCAAGCCCGAGGAGCAGCTCACCAAGACCGAAGCCATTGCCGAGATCGTCAAGCAGCCTGCCCGCGGCTCCAACCGCAAGCCGCAAAAGCGCGGCAAGAGCGCCAGCAACGGCATTATCGTCAAGGGCGAGAGCAACAGCGGTCTGCTGGTCCGTCTGGCGCATTGCTGCAATCCGGTGACGGGCGATGACATCGTCGGCTTCATCACGCGCGGCCGTGGCGTTTCGGTGCATCGCGCCAACTGCCCCAACGTCAAGGGTCTTATGGAACATCCCGAGCGCATGATCGATGTGGAGTGGGACGGCGCTGCCGACACCCTCTTCCAGGTCGAGATCGTGGTCGAGTGCCTGGACCGCATGGGCCTGCTCAAGGATGTCACCATTGCCATTGGCGATGCGGGCGGCAATATCCTTTCTGCCGCCACGTCGACCAACCGCGAGGGTATTGCAACCCTGCGCTTTATGGTCGAGATCTCGGACGCGAGCGGTCTGGATCCGCTGCTGGCTTCCATCAGCAGTGTCGATTCGGTCTACGACGCTCGCCGTCTTATGCCCGGCGAAGGCGGAGCTCAGCTCAAGCGCCGTGTGTAGGTGCGAGAGCCTCTCAGCATCATAGATATTGGTTACGTTCGAGGCATCGTTTGGTGCCTCGAACGTATTTTAGAAGGAGGGTATGCGCATGGGCGATATGACTTTGGACCTGACACCCCGAGGTGCAGCTTCGATTGAGGCACTCGTCAACGGCCCGATTCAGACCAACAGTTACGCCGTGATTTCGAATGACGAGTGCTTAATCGTCGATCCGGCGTGGGAGGGCGAGCGTCTTGTGGAGCATATCCGCACCGCGCATCCCGAAGTTCGCGTACTCGGCTCTGTCTGCACGCACGGTCATGCCGACCATGTTGGCGGGGTCGCCGGGGTTCGAGCTGTCGTTGGCGACAGCGCACTATATGAGTTGTGCGCTAAGGACGTGACGGTGCCTCGCGCAAATATCGAGGAGCAGCGCGCCATGTGGGGTATTGAGACGCCCGATCCGGGCGAGCCGACGCGGCTGCTTGCCGAGGGCGATACGATTGAATTGGGCGATATCTGCCTGCAGGTGATCGAGACGCCGGGGCATACGCCGGGCGGCATCGTCCTGTTCGCCGCGACCGAGCAGGGGAACATCGCCTTTGTGGGCGACACGCTTTTCCCGGGCAGCCACGGTCGTACCGATCTTTCCGGCGGTGACGAGGCGGCGATTATGCGCTCGCTCTCCAAACTTGCCAAGACGCTTCCGCCCGATACCGTTTGCTTGACGGGCCATGGCGATTCGACCACGATGGCGCGCGAACTTATGCAGAATCCGTTTATGCAGATGTAGGCTCGAAGCCGTCTTTCGAATCACGAAGACCGCTCAATCGTCAAGCTATTTTCCCCAGTGGGTCGATTCTGTGGGGCAAACGGTCAAAATTTGTCCAATCGGATGGTATTCGTGAACAAACGAACGTTTATGCTCGGGTATGTCGTGGTAAAATCTCAGGCGTTATCGGAGCAACCTTACAGGAGGTTTCTTTTATGCTCGTCAACGCAGCAGACATGCTCAAGAAGGCCGAGGCCGGCAAGTACGCTCTCGGTGCCTTCAACACCAACAACCTCGAGTGGACCCTGGCTATTCTCCAGGCCGCCGAGGAGGCCAAGTCTCCGCTGATCCTTCAGTGCACCGCTGGTGCCGCTAAGTGGATGGGCGGTTTCAAGGTCTGCGCCGACATGGTCAAGGCTGCCGTCGAGGCCACGGGCGTTACCGTCCCCGTCGCCCTTCACCTCGATCACGGTTCTTACGAGGACTGCTTCAAGTGCATCGAGGCCGGCTTCACGTCCATCATGTATGACGGCTCTCACGAGGAGACCTTCCAGCTTAACCTCGACCGCACCAAGGAACTCGTTGAGCTTGCCCACTCCAAGGGCATGTCCATCGAGGCCGAGGTCGGCGGCATCGGCGGCACCGAGGACGGCGTGACCTCCAACGGCGAGCTCGCTGACCCCGCTGAGTGCAAGCAGATTGCTGACCTGGGCGTCGACTTCCTCGCCTGCGGTATCGGCAACATCCACGGCGTGTATCCCGCCGACTGGGCTGGCCTTTCCTTCGAGCGTCTGGGCGAGATCAAGGCTCAGACCGGCGACCTGCCCCTCGTTCTGCACGGTGGTACCGGCATCCCCGAGGATCAGATCAAGAAGGCCATCTCCCTGGGTATCTCCAAGATCAACGTTAACACCGATCTGCAGCTCGTCTTCGCCAAGGGCGTTCGCGAGTATATCGAGGCTGGCAAGGATCAGCAGGGCAAGGGCTTTGACCCCCGCAAGCTCCTCAAGCCTGGTCGCGACAACATCGTTGCCCGCACCAAGGAGCTCATGGAGGAGTTTGGCTCCGTCAACAAGGCGTAAGTAGCGGTTTAACTTTCCCGTCGGAGGCCCCGTTCACCCTACGCTTTCCCCTTGCGCTCACCTGGCTTTGCCAGAAGTCGCGCAATGGGAAAAGCTTCGGGTGAACGTGGCCTCCTTCGTTAACTCGCTACAGGGTTACTGGGCTGAATTCATTTTTTGACTACCGCTCGGCGGTGTTGATGGCTCCCTTGTTGGGGCTTTCTTTTTTATCTCGCTACAATGGACTTCAAGAGTTCTAATGACTTGGAGTTTGGTATGGCTGTTATTAATGTGCTGCCTTCGGATGGGAAGGTTATTGACGAGGGTCCCGTTGGTTGCTCTGTTGATGTTTGCAATGATGACTTCCGTTTTCTAGATGTTGGCTTGCCACCCGAGATTCTGCGTTTAAAGGACGCGGGGTATCTTTCGCAGGCTATTGAGGCTTGCGACCGCCTACTTGCCCAAGATCCCGATCCCTCGCTTGCTGCCTGCGTTCGTGCCGAGCGGTATCGCATGCTTGAGACGCCGCTTCATTTTTCGGTGTCGCGCGATCGAGCTATTGCGATGATTCGCGAGGAGTGGCCTGAGTTTACCGAGGAGCAGTTTGACGATCTGATTGACCGTAAGCGTATTGACTGGCGCTTTATCGATGGCGAGCTGTTCGTTCTCGACAACTTCCTCGATTCGCTTCGCGTATATCCCAAAGAGGTCCCCGGCATGCGTCCCGATTCTACGGACGGAATAGCACTGCGCGACGAGATGCTCAAGGAGATGGAGTCACAAAACGGATTGGCTCGCGTCGTTACGCTTAAAGCGTCCGTGTCTGTCCCCGGCGCTCTGGAGGGGGAGACCGTTTGCGCTTGGCTTCCCGTCGCGGCTGCCTGCCGTCAGCAGTCTCGGGTCGAGATTCTCGACATGACGCCGGAGGGTGCTGTTGCTCCCGCGAACGCTTCGGCGCGTACCGCCTCGTGGTCTTCTTCGAGTGAGCGCTCATTCTCGGTGACTTATCGTTATCACATCGATGCTGCTTATTGTGATGTCTACGGTGGCACACTTCCGGTTCATCCGCGTATGGACGCGCCGCTGTCCGAGGATATTTCCGAGGACCGTCCGCACATTGCATTCACGCCGTATCTGCAGCAGCTGACGGCCGGTGTTGTTGACGGACTCGAGGATCCGCTCGATCGCGCTCGTGCTATCTATGATTATCTGACGCAGCATATCGACTATCGCTATCAGCCGCCGTACTTGCTTTTGGGATCTATTGCCGATGACTGCGCGCATTCGCTCCGCGGCGATTGCGGCGTTATGGCGCTCACGTTTATCACCATGTGCCGTATCGCGGGCGTGCCTGCCCGTTGGCAGAGCGGCCTGTACGTTGCGCCCGATTCGGTGGGGTCGCACGACTGGGCAGAGTTCTATACGCCGCAGACCGGTTGGCTCAACGCCGACGTGTCATTTGGATCTTCTGCTCACAGGATGGGGGAGGAGTGGCGCCGCCGTCACTACTTTGGCAATCTCGACCCATGGCGTATGGTGGCCAACAATCGATTCCAGGCAGAGTTTGAGCCCTCTTTCGACGGCATGCGCGAGGACCCTTACGATAACCAGATGGGTGAGGCTTCGGTCGACGGTCGCGGATGCCGTCAGCGCGAGATGCTACGCACGGTCGAACTCATCGAAATGCTCGAAGTTCCATTTTCGGACTAATCGGTAGAAAGCTGTGATAAACTAACTCACGCATTGCGTGCCCGAGTGGCGGAATTGGCAGACGCAGTGGACTCAAAATCCACCGTTGGCAACAACGTGCGAGTTCGAGTCTCGCCTCGGGCACCATACATGCAAGTGAGCGTTCAAGGGGGTCAAGGCCCCCTTTTTCGTGTACGTAATGTGATAACGCGTCGAACGTGTTATTATCGCCAAGGCGTTGTTCCCGCAATGCCCTAAAGAGGAACCCGAGGGTTCCCACCTTTTGGCGCCAATGAGCAGCTGACTGGTCATACAACTTAGATTCCCTTCCTCATATCGAGAATGTCTATGTGTACGACCTGGTTGCTGAGAAGCGCCGGGTTATTTTTTTATGAATGGAGGTAGGGAAAATAGCTAAGTCTGATGACACCCGCATCAACGACGAGATCACTGCATCTTCGTGCCGTTTGATTGGCGTCGATGGCTCTCAGCTCGGCCTGTTCGCCATCCGCGATGCCCAGCGCGTCGCCGACGATCAGGGTCTCGACCTGGTCGAGATCGCTCCCAACGCGGAGCCGCCGGTCTGCAAGGTCATGGACTACGGTAAGTTCAAGTACCAGCAGGCCATGAAGGCCAAGGCTGCTCGTAAGAACCAGTCCAAGGTCGAGGTCAAGGAAATGAAGTTCCGACCCAAGATCGACGTTGGCGACTACGAGACCAAGAAGGGCCACGTTCTGCGTTTCCTCAAGAAGGGCGCGCGCGTTAAGATCACCATCATGTTCCGCGGCCGTGAGATGGCTCACCCGGAGCAGGGCCTTAACGTTCTCGAGCGTCTCGCCGAGGATCTCAAGCCTTACGCTACGGTCGAGTCCAAGCCTAAGATGGAAGGCCGTAACATGCTTATGCTGCTCGCCCCGATTAAGGGCGCCTTCGATGAGGATAAAGCGGCAAGCGATACCAAGTAACTAGTGTTCTGTAACCGATTAAGGAGTATTTCATGCCTAAGATGAAGTCCCACAGCGGCACCAAGAAGCGTTTCCGCAAGACTGGTACCGGCAAGCTTATGCGCGCCAAGGCTTTCAAGAGCCACATCCTGAGCAAGAAGTCCACCAAGCGTAAGCGTGGCTTCCGTCAGGAGACCGAGATCGCCGCTGCCGACCGCAAGGTCATCAAGTCGCGTCTCGCCTAAGTTCTTTTTTTCGTTTTACCGTCTAGGAGTTGATAGAACATGGCACGTATTAAGCGCGCTGTTGCCGCCAAGAAGAAGCGCCGTACCGTTATGCACCGTGCGAAGGGTTACTACGGTGCCGCTTCGCGTACTTACAAGCATGCTAAAGAGCAGGTCCAGCACTCCCTGCAGTATCAGTATCGTGATCGCCGCAACAAGAAGCGCGAGATCCGTTCTCTCTGGATCACTCGTATCAACGCTGCTGCTCGTCTGAACGACATCTCTTACTCTCAGTTCATGCACGGCCTGAAGGTTGCCGGCATCGAGCTCGACCGCAAGGTCCTGGCTCAGATGGCTTACGAGGACATCGAGTCCTTCAACGAGCTGGCTACCATTGCCAAGAAGGCTCTCGAGGCCTAATAGATTCTCTTGAATCGCTAGGGGAGTGTCGCGTTGTGCGCGGCGCTCCCCTTTTTTATCGAAAGCGCTGGTTTACATTGCTAAAAGCGCGGGTAGATAAACACTTACAGGTGACCGATCTTTATATATCTCTTAACCGAAGGGTCATCATCTGATACGTGCAGTATTTCTGCACCAGCCTTTCTATGACTTATATAGGAAGCGATGTATTGTGTAGGACTTGTGAAGAGTGGAATTCCCGCCCGCGGCGCCCCTCCGGTCTGGCAATATATCTCCTTGCCGCGCGGCCCGGTGGAACCG
>DAWDVX010000011.1:0-51143 GCA_052346145.1 Collinsella sp. | reverse complement strand
CCGTTGCCGCGCCCCGCAGTGCCCGCTTCCCCCGAGAACAATTATCAGTGCAGGTGAACGGCTTGCTCTATTTCGGAAAAAACTGGTATGGTCTGCCTGTGCTAATCTAGCCCCGTAAACCGGCATAGTTTTAAAATGGCACTTTAGCAGTATTGATTCCCGCCTCGGCGCAACTAGCCCTACAGTCCGTATTTCACGACGACGCGGTTGATGCGACGGCACCAAGGCTTGTACAAGGCAGCCAAAAACACGCAGGTCGCAAGACCGTGTGTGATATCGAACGGCACTGCCGTGGCAAGACGCGCCACGGCACCCGCCCAAGTAAGCGGCTGTACAAACCCAATGATGTCATACGCGTTGATCACCACGCCGTACAGCAAACCCGAAGCAAAGCCGTAGGTCAGTAGCGCCGGCATGCGCACGGTGCCATCGGCGCGGTCGAACGCACCCGCATACGCCAGCGCACCGCCAACGTATCCCACGAGCCCCCAGGCATACATCTGCCATGGCGTCCACATGCCCTGTCCAAAAAAGAAATTGCTGGTCAGCGCCGCCAGCGCGCCAACCATAAAACCATTGCGGCGACCAAGCACCGCCCCCGCGATAATGGCGATGGCGCTCACCGGTTTAAAGTCGGGAATGGGCCCAAACAGGATGCGCCCCGCCGCCGCCAGCGCCGCCAGCACCAGCGTGGGCATAATCTGGCGCAAACCCGGACGAGATGCCTCGTAACCCGCAAAGAACAGTGCAAGCACCAGCGCCACCACGACAAGCATGGCAAGCGCCGCCTGCTCAACGCCCGCCAGCAACGCCGCTGCCATCACCGCCGGCACCGCCAACAACAGCGGGATCTCCAGTTTTGTGAGTAAACGCGAGAAACGACAGTCCGTCATCCCATCACGCCCTATAGAACACGTTGTCGGCAAAGAAGTCGGCCGGGGGCTCCACGCAGGCAATCTCGCCGTCGAACATCATGGCGACGTCATCGGACGCCTGCTCGGCAAAGTCTAAGTCGTGCGTGGCCATGATGACGGTACCGCCAGCTTTCGCATGGTCACGCAGGGCGCGGGCGATGATGCGGCGGCTGGCCAGGTCCAAACCCTTGGTGGGCTCATCAAGCAGCAGCAGCTCGGGGCCGATCAGCAGCAGCTTTGCCAGTGCAAGCAGCTGGCGCTGTCCGCCCGAGAGGTCGTAGGGGCGGCGCGCCTCCAGGCCGTCTAATCCCAGTTGCGCCGCACGCTCCCGCGCCAAGTTCTCGTCATATCCGCAGGTCGAGGCCCATTCCATCAGCTCGTCGCGCACCGTCTCGGCAAGCAGCAGGGCCTTGGGGTTCTGCGGCAGCAGCGCAGCCGAGGCCGCCCCGCGCACCATACGACCACGCTGCAGCTTGGCAGTCTTGGCCAGCACCGAAAGCATCGTCGACTTGCCGCAGCCGTTACCGCCCACAACCGCATGCACCGCGCCAGCCGAAAACGACGCATCGAGCCCACGCAGCACCCAGCCGGACGCTCGATCGTAGCGAAACCAGCCTTCTGACAGGGTGGTAGCCGACCCGCCGTGCATTTTTTGGAGTATTCTGCTTCCATCCGTGCGCGAGAAGGCTTCCGAGCCGTTCTCGAGCGACGTTTGCGCCACAAATTCGGACGATTTGTCCAATTCCGAACTTTTTTTCGCGCTCGATACGTCCCCGGGCGGCTCCAGAGAGCCCAAATTGTCCTCACGCCTGCTGAACACTCCGTTTTTTGCACATCGGATGGCACCCCACCCCAACATGTCATCGGAAAACAGCGGTTCTCGGCGTCCCAAGGAAGCCATATCCGCCACCTCGCGCACGCGACCGCCCTCAATCCGGTACGCACACGTCGCGTATTCGAGCATTGGGCGCGGCTGATGCGTCGCCACAACAACCGTGCAGCCCAGCTCGCGATTCACACGAAACAGCGCGTGCAGGAAATTCTTCTCCGCAACCGGATCAAGCTGAGACGTGGGCTCGTCGAGCAGCAGCACGCGCGGGCGCAGCGTCAGAACGGCCGCCAACGACAGCAACTGTTTGCGTCCGCCCGAAAGCGTATCGGTGTCGCGGTGGAGCCAATCTTCCAGCCCAAAGAAATAGCTGGTCTCAGCTACGCGACGGCGCATCTCATCACGCGCTAGCCCCAAGTTTTCCAGGCCAAACGCCATCTCGTGCCACACGGTTTCGCACATGATCTGGTTCTCGGGATCCTGGAACACATAGCCCACGCGCTCCGCCGATTCCCGCACATCCATGTCGGCGACGTTCTCGCCCAGCACGCGCAGTTCGCCAGTGCGCTCGCCCGCCGGAGCAATCTCGGGCTTGAGCAACGAGAGCAGCGTCGACTTACCCGATCCGGTACCGCCAACCAGCAGCGCAAACGCTCCTTGGGGAACGGCCCAGTCGAGCCCCTCGAGCACCGGTGCCCCAGCTCCGGGGTAGGCAAAGCGCAGTCCCCGCACTTCAATCGCCGGCGCATCCGAGCCGCACACCGCGCCCGCCACCATGCTCCCGTCCAACCGAGCCATCAGCCAAACCTCTTCTCGTCAATCGCGCACAGCACGCAAGGCAGCGCCATCCAAGCAGCGTATACAACATAGCCCGGCCACGGCGCCGGCACCGAAAGCTGCGGGTAAAACGAATACTGCGTCGTGGCGGTCCACGCCACCGCAACCGCAGCGGCGCCAAGCAACGCCAGCCCTACCAGCGCAGCAACATCGCTGCGCCCCAGCCGGTACCGCGCGTACGTCGTGCGACGCGTCGTGGCGCCCCAACCACGCGAGCGCATAGCATCCGTGCGCTCAAGCGAATCCTCCATGCCCCAGCCCATCAGCACGCTCGAGGCGCGCAAACGCGAGCGCACAGGATCGGCCGGCGCACGCCCCGGCACATCAATTGCGTCCTGCACCGCCAGCACCGTACGACCGCGGCGCAAAAACTGCGGGATAAGCCTCATGCACATCGAGATCATGAGCGCGATCACCGGCGCGGCATTACCCAGCAGCGCGAGCACCTTGTCGTATTCGAGCATCGACGCCGCGGCCTCAAACCACAGCACGCTCGCCACAAACAGCCCGCCCATGCACAGGCCGTAAACCATGCTCTCTAGATACACCGCACGCATGCCAATACGAAACAGCTCAGTCGAACCCGAAGCGCTAAACAGTGGATTGACCAGCGCGATAATCAAAATCACCGGCAGCTGCCAGCGGAGTGCGCCCAGCGTGCGGGCAGCCCCACGCGTCGCAAATCCATACGCCAGCCCGCCCGCAAGTGACAGCGCAATCAGCACCGGCTGCATCGAGAACATGGTGAGCCCCAGCGTCAGCACTATATAGAGTGCCGGCACAGCCGGATGCGACATCGAGAATGCCGCGACGGGCTCGCCGCCAAACCCCTCTCGTATGTTGTCCACGGGTACCCCCGTCCCCTCGCTCAAACGACAGCTCCGCAGCACCGCCAACGCCGCACGCAAGCAGCGCAAACGCCACGCCGGCGGCGCAAGCCTCAACCGCCGCAAACCAATCGTTACGCGCTCGTCATATGCCTGCGGTATCATATTGCGCCGTGTATCGTTTCCAAACACACGTCTCTATAACGTAACAGGAGATCACATGGACGCAACCGCAATTATCCTCGCTGCCGGCGAGGGCACCCGCATGAAGTCGAACCACTGCAAGGTTTCGCACAAGATCCTAGGCAAGCCCATGGTTCAGTGGATCGTCGACGCCACCATCAAGGCCGGCTGCAGCCGTGTCGTGGTCGTCATCGGCAGCCACGCCGACGAGATGCGCGCCCTCATCGACGGCGCCTACGCCAACAGCGCCACCAAGGTCGAATGTGTCGAGCAGACCGAGCGCCTGGGCACCGGCCACGCCGTAAAGGTCACGCTCGAGGCCTGCGGCATCACGCAGGGCCCCGTCGTGGTGCTCAACGGCGACCTGCCGCTCATCACCGCCGACACCGTCGCCAAGTTCGCGCAGACCGTCGCCAGCGGCGAGCTCGCCTGCACCGTCATGACCATGACCCCGCCCGACCCCTTTGGCTACGGCCGCATCCAGCTGGGCGCCGACGGCCAGATCGAGCGCATCATCGAGCAGAAGGACTGCACGCCCGAGCAGGCCGCCACGCTGCTGGAGTGCAACGCCGGCTGCTACGCCTTCGACGGCGCACAGCTCGCCGCCCACATTAACGAGATCGGCAACGACAACGCGCAGTCCGAGTACTACCTGCCCGACATGCTCGAGATTCTCAAAGGCCACGGCCAGGCGGTCTCCATCTTCCACTGTGACGACTACCGCGACGGTCTGGGTGTCAACAGCCGCATCCAGCTCGCCCAGCTCACCGCCATCGCACGCGACCGCATCAACGAGCACTGGATGGCCGAGGGCGTCACCTTCATCGACCCCACGCAGGCCTGGATCGGCCCCGATGCCACCATCGGCCGCGATACCGTCGTGTGGCCGCAGACGCACCTGATCGGCCACGTCACCGTGGGCGAGGAGTGCCAGCTCGGTCCCAACAGCCGCCTCACCGACACCACCGTCGGTAGCGGCTGCACCATCGATGAGACCATCGCCATTGAGGCCGTCATCGAGAACGGTGTCGACTGCGGCCCGCGCGCCTACCTGCGCCCGGGCACCCACATGCTCGACGGCTCCAAGGCCGGCACGCACGTGGAGATCAAGAAGTCCACGATCGGCGAGGGCTCCAAGGTGCCGCATCTGTCCTACATCGGCGATACCACCATGGGCTCCGGCGTCAACGTGGGCGCGGGCTCCATCACCTGCAACTACGACGGCGTCCACAAGCACAAGACCGTCATCGGCAACGACGCCTTCATCGGTTCCGACACCATGATGGTCGCGCCCGCCCAGATCGGCGACGGCGCGCTCGTGGCAGCCGGCTCCGTCATCACCGAGCCGGTCCCGGCCGACGCGCTCGGCCTGGGTCGCGCCCGTCAGGTTAATATTGAGGGCTGGGCCGCCGATTATCGCCACCGTCTGCACGAGGGTGACGAGGTATAACGTTTTACCAAGCACAAAAGGAGCTGTTCCATGGGGACGGCTCCTTTTTCTATCGTGACCTGCGCGACCGGATGAGTGGTCGGTTCGTGTCCGTTGGCGGTAAAGACGTTATCAAGACTCCATAAACCCCGCCGCGCGGTTACAATGCAACAAGGCATCTATATGGCATTCGATGTATAAAGGAGAAGGGTAATGCCGATTAATGATCCCGAGAAGTCGGAGAATATGCGCAAGTCCATCCGCGTGTATTCCGGTTCCTCCAACCGTCCCCTCGCTCAGAAGATCGCTGAGTACCTTGGGGTCGAGCTTTCGGGCCTTACGCTTAAGCAGTTCGCCAACGGTGAGATTTACGCCCGCTACGACGAGACCGTCCGCGGCGCCGACGTCTTCCTGATTCAGTCCGTGGCCGGCGGCAACGTCAACGACATGCTCATGGAGCTGCTCATCGCCACCGACGCTGCCAAGCGCGCATCCGCCCGCTCCATCACCGCCGTCATCACCCACTACGGCTATGCCCGCCAGGACCGCAAGGCCGGCCCGCGCGAGCCCATCACCGCCCGCCTCGTCGCCAACCTGCTCGAGCGCGCCGGCGTCAACCGTATCATCACCCTCGACCTGCACCAGGGCCAGATCCAGGGCTTCTTCGATATCCCGGTTAACCACCTGTCCGCACTGCCGCTGTTTGGCCAGTACTACAACGACATGCACTTCGACACCGACAACCTGGTTGTCGTCTCCCCCGACGTGGGCCGCGCCAAGGCCGCCAAGAAGCTGTCCGACATGCTCGGCTGCGACCTTGCCATCGCCCACAAGGGTCGTCCGCGCCACAACGCCGCCGAGGTCATGGGTATCATCGGTGACATCAAGGGCAAGACCTGCATCATCAATGACGACATGATCGACACCGCTGGCACCCTGTGCGCCAACGTCAAGGAGCTCAAGGCTATGGGCGCTGGCGATATCTACGTCTGCGCCACCCACGGTATCTTCTCCGGTCCGGCCATCGAGCGTCTGAACGACGCCCCGATCGTCGAGTGCCTCGTCACCGACGCCATTCCCGTCGAGGTCGGCGGCAAGATCAAGACCATCTCGGTCGCCGAGGAGTTCGCTCAGGCCATCTCCGCCGTTTACCACGAGGAGCCCGTCTCCACGCTCGTCGGCGGCGACTTCGCGCTGTAATCCAGCGTGCATCTCATCATCTTTGGTGTTTTTAAAGGGTCGGAAGCTCGCTTCCGACCCTTTTTCTACCCCTCGACAACCTTCCCTGGACAATTAGTTCAGATACGTATTTTTTTAAAGCTCCAAAGGCCGTTCTGAGCTCCCCGGCGAACGCCATACTGCCCAAAGCTCATCGCTTTCGAGTACGACCGCCGCATATTTACCCTCAAATCGCCCTAGAAAGCCCTTAGAAACGCCTCGAACGCCCGCCGTCTTATACGTATCTGAACTAACTGTCCAGTAGCTATCGTCAACCTTCGCGGCAGAGCTCAATTTCCTGCAATCCCCTCAACCGATTCCACCGATTTCATAACACCCAGCCGTTCATGGCGCGCAGCGCCCCGCTGAGCGAAAAGAACGGTATGGCGGTCGCATTCTGCCGCCAACTTAGTACGTTATAGCTATGACGACCGTGATTTCACATCTCTCCGCCCTCCGCGCAATTCGTCGCGCACGACGGGCGTACTCTGCCCTACCCTGGGACTCCGTTGATAGCGAACAGCAAGCACAGGCCTTGGCTGGCTGCATTCCCAACAATGACGCGATAGACTTTGGCGCACTTTCGATACTCGACGCCTGGAATGAAGATGATTCCGAACTGCTCGATCTTCTCGTTTCAAACGAAGACAACAGGCGCCCCGACAAGCGACTTCTTCAGCATATTCTCTCCACTCCTCTTCCTGAAGGTGCAATTATGCACGTCGAGGCCGACATCTACGCAACGTCTCCTGCCATGACAGCCATGCTTTGTTCCAAAAATGAATCAGTCGCCAAAACCTTGATGCTCCTTATGGAGCTGCTCGGAACCTACTCACTTCCGCCCGAGGCAACTTACCCCATCGCCTACGACGACACGTGGCCCAAGGCCAACAGCTTCGAAGCGATGGACGACCTCGATTGCCAGGGCGACCAACCGACACCCGAAAAGCCAGCCGAAACACGCTACGAACAGGCACACTATAGATGCGAACCCGCTACAACCATCGAAGAACTCGAGGCAGTCGCACGGTTTGCCAAAAGTAGTTCCTACGCCTCGTTTCGTACGGCTGTCAAACTCGCCCGGGCCGGATCCGCATCCCCAGCGGAATCATTGATGTTCGCCGTCCTGGGCACGCCCATGCGCTTTGGCGGATTCGGGTGTTGCAGTTTGCCCATGGGAGGCCTGCTGCTCAACTATCGTGTCGATTTCGACACCCTTGCGGTCAACATGTCCTCGGGCATCCCCTACGCCATCTGCGACTTATATTGCCCGGCCGCCGGAATCGACAACGAATACAACGGAATTGGACATGAGCTTCAAAACGCCCGCATCCACGATGGCAGTCGCAACAATGGCCTTAAAGCCATGGGTATCCACGTCCTGGTTATCAATCGTGACCAAATGAAGGACCTTGTTGCACTCGAAGCCTTCGCCCAGACGATGCATCGACTTGCGGGGGTTCGATTCCGCTACCGCATCAAGGGTTATCGCAAGCGTCAGGCTGCCTGGCTCAACGCCCTGCGGGCCGGAATCGGCCTCGCGCCGGTCTAAAAGACTTTTACCCAGTGTTACCTAGCATGGCTGGACAGTTAGTTCAGATTTGTATAAAAAGACGGCTAATATCGAGGTAGTTTGCCGCCATCCCGGCGCCAGTCACCTCATTTGAAGACTCGAAAGATCTGAAATAGCGCAAAATGTGCTCCCCAAAGCGCCGTGGCAGTTCCGCGGTCCCAATTTTGACAGTCAAAGACCTCTTGGTTTATACAAATCTGAACTAACTGTCCACCCCGGCTTCTGACGACTGCCCAAACGCCCTCATACAGCCTCAATCACCCGCCATTTGACAGCAGCAACGGGGTCGCTCACCATAGCAGGCGACAAATCAACGAAAGGATGAACATGGCAGCTGCACAGCCGCTTAAGATTCGCATGGTTGCCGGACTTGGCAACCCTGGCGAGGAATATGCCGAGACCCGTCACAACGCTGGTTTCAAAGCAATCGACGAGCTGGCCCGTCAGGCCGGCGTCACGTACTGGAAAAACCAAGCAGGCGCCGAGATCGCGCTCATCAACATCAACGATCCCGAGGAAGAGGGCGGCAAGCGCCAGATTGTACTGGTCAAGCCGCAGTCGTACATGAACACCTCGGGCGGGCCCATCTCCAAACTCTGCCGCGAGTACAAGATCAAGGCCGAGGAGCTGCTCGTCATCCACGACGAGCTCGATATTCCCGCCGGCGACGTGCGTGTTAAGGTGGGCGGCGGCCATGCCGGTCACAACGGCCTGCGTTCCATCATCGATAAGATGGGCAGCCGCGACTTCAGCCGCATCCGCACCGGCATCGGCAACCCTCCCGGCAAGATGGCCGTCGCCGACTACGTGCTTAAGCAGCTGCGCGCCCGCGAGGCCGAGGATTTCCAGGACACCTGCGCCCGCGCGGCCGACGCCGCCGGCCTGGCGATTGTGCACGGCGTAGTCTATGCTCGCGACCATGTCAACGGCGCCGCCTCCGCCAACGGCAAGCACTAAAACCTACTATTTAGGGACAGGGTTATTTTGGCAGGTTTTATCTACGGAAACGCCATGACAGCCGCGCCGTAATAAACCCTGTGCCGCCATACATATGCAGCGCCCCAAAGGGGGCCGGCCTCATCACAACCCGAGGCCGGCCCCTTTGCCGTTTTGCCTGATAAGGCTGACCAAAATAAACCTGCCCCTATTTGGTAGGCCAAAGTGGATAAACCCTGCTCCCACCTGCCAAAGACACACGTAAGCGACATGTCCATGAGGGTATAATTTGCACCGTATGTCTGCACAACGCCTGTGCGCGTACGGTTTTATTCGGGCTACCGTCCATTTCCGTGGAGGCACGGTTCGGCAGCCCTAACAAGAGAGGGGTTCTATGTATAAGATCCTGGAGAAGACGCAGTTCTCGGAGAAGGTGTTCAAGTTCCGCATCGAGGCGCCTGCAATCGCCAAGCATGCGCACGCTGGACAGTTCCTCATGGTTCGCGCCAACGAGACGGGCGAGCGCGTCCCGTTTACCCTGGCCGGCTGGAACGGTGACGAGGGCTGGGTCGAGTTCATCTTCATGGTGATCGGCAAGACCACCGAGATGCTTTCCACCTACGAGGCCGGCGAGTCGCTGCGCGACGTCGTGGGCCCGCTGGGCGTTCCCACCGAGATGGCCGAGGGCCCCTGCGCTGTCATTGGCGGCGGCGTCGGCCTGGCAATTGCCTTCCCGGTCGCCAAGCACCTGGTCGAGACCGGCCACGAGGTGCACGCCATCATGGGCGCCCGCACCAAGGACCTCCTGCTCATGGAGGACCAGTTCCACGAGCTCCTCGACGAGGACCACATCCACATCACCACTGACGACGGCTCCTACGGCGAGCAGGGCGTTGTCACCGCTCCGCTGGAGCGCCTGCTGCAGGACAAGGCCGTGAGCCAGGTCTTCTGCGTCGGCCCCGTTCCGATGATGAAGTTCTCGACCCTCACCGCCCAGAAGTACGACACCCCCATCACCGCGTCGCTCAACCCCATCATGGTTGACGGCACCGGTATGTGCGGCTGCTGCCGCGTCGAGGTGGGCGGCGTGACCAAGTTCGCTTGCGTCGACGGCCCCGACTTCGATGCCACCCTGGTCGACTGGGATGACCTTCGTGCCCGCCAGGCCGCTTACCGTTCCGAAGAGGGCGAGTCCCTCAAGGCCTATGAGGAAAAGAGCTGCGCATGCCACTAGTTAACGGTCGTTTCGTTGCCGATATGAAGTCGCCCCGCACCCCCGATAACGAGGAGCCGGCTGCCGAGCGCGCCTGCGACTTCCGCCCCGTCGACAAGGGCTTCACCGAGGAGATGGCGCTGGCCGAGGCCGAGCGCTGCCTCAACTGCAAGAAGCCGTTCTGTGTTGAGGGCTGCCCCGTCAACATCAACATCCCCCGCTTTATCGAACAGATCCGCGAGAAGGACTTCGGCGGCGCTCTCGATACCATCCGCGAGGACTCCATGCTTCCCGCCATCTGCGGCCGCGTCTGCCCGCAGGAGAACCAGTGCGAGGGCAAGTGCATCCGTGGCAAGAAGTCCGAGCCCGTGGCCATCGGCCAGCTCGAGCGCTTCCTGGGTGACCGCCCCGAGCTCGCCTCCACGCCCAAGATGGCCCCCAAGAACGGCAAGAAGGTTGCCGTCGTCGGCTCCGGCCCGTCCGGCATCACCTGCGCCGGCGAGCTCGCCCGCAACGGCTTTGACGTCACCGTCTTCGAGGCATTCTTCACCGGCGGCGGCGTGCTGGTCTACGGCATCCCCGAGTTCCGTCTGCCCAAGGCGGTCGTCAAGCGCGAGATCGACGGCCTGGAGGACATGGGCGTCAAGTTTGAGTACAACTCCGTCGTGGGCAACATGGCCACGGCCGAGGAGCTGTTCGAGCAGGGCTTCGACGCCATCTACGTGGCGACCGGCGCTGGCCTGCCCAAGTTCCTCAACGTCCCCGGCGAGAACCTGCCCAACGTCTTCTTCGCGAACGAGTACCTCACCCGCGTGAACCTGATGAAGGCCAACAAGTTCCCCGAGTACGACACCCCCACCAAGCACGGCAAGAACGTCGTCGTCTTTGGTGGCGGCAACGTGGCTATGGACGCCGTCCGTACCGCCAAGCGTCTGGGCGCCGAGCACGCCATCATCGCCTACCGTCGTACCGAGGACGAGATGCCCTGCCGTCGCGCCGAGCTGCACCATGCCAAGGCCGAGGGCGTCGAGGTTCTGCCGCTCGTCTCCCCGCTCGAGTTTGTCGCTGGCGAGGACGGCTCCGTGTGCGCCGTCAAGGTCCAGAAGATGGAGCTCGGCGAGCCCGACGAGTCCGGTCGTCGTCGCCCGGTGCCCATCGAGGGCGCCATCGAGGAGATTCCCTGCGACGTCGCGATCTCGGCTATCGGCACCAACGCCAACCCCTTCGCAAAGAAGATCGGCGGCAAGATGGAGCTCAACAAGTGGGGCTACATCGTCGCTGACGAGGAGACCGGCCAGACCACCGATCCCCGCATCTGGGCCGGCGGCGACATCGTCACCGGTGCCGCTACGGTCATTCTGGCGATGGGCGCCGGCAAGAAGGCCGCCGCTTCCATCACCAAGAGCTTGCTGGGCGAGTAATCACCTACAGCGCTAGCCATCAAACGGCAAAGTCCCCGTCGAGCACACGCCCGGCGGGGACTTTTTCTATGCCGGCCGCCCAAACCACCACAAAGGGGACAGGCACTTTTGTGGTGGTTTGGGACTTGCTTGCTCGTTTTGTCTCAATCTGTAACACCTGGAGCCCGTTGAGCCTTGTAGTTGTTACAGATCGAGATATTGTGCCAGCCGCCCCCGCTTTGTCTCAATCTGTAACAGTTAGAGGTCAAATTCCCCGCTTGGTGTTACAGATCGAAACATTAGATTGGCGGCCATTCGGTTCATCTCAATCTGTAACATCTAGAGGCGTTTTGGGCAATTTGGTGTTACAGATTGAGATTTTGCTGAGGCCGAGAACGAGAGCCGTCACCCAGCTCTAACGTTTGCGGCGCTTTGTCGCGGCGAGGCCGGCGGCGGCGACGGTTGCGCCGGCGATGCCTAGGGCGGCGACCGTCATCGCGGTGGTATCCCCCGTGGTAGCCAGGACAGCATCGCTCTTCTTGGCCTGCGTGGTTTTCTCAACCGTCTTGGTCGTGGCGGTTGTCGTGGCCGACTTGGCCGCGGGTTTGGTCTCGGGCTTCACTTCGGGCTTGGTCTCGGGCTTAACCTCAGGCTGCGGTGTCGGCTTGGGATCCGGCGTAGGCTGCGGATCGGGAGTCGGCGTGGCTTCAAGCGTAAAGGTCAGATCGGTGTTGAGCCACAGGGTGTAAATCCAGCCGCTGTCCTCATCGGATACGCTATCCGCGACCTGGTAGCCGCACTCCTGGCCGTTGATCACCAGCTTGGTGTTGGGCGTAAAGTAGAAGCCGCGCGCCGACTTAAGGTAGATGCCGTAGCGATAGGTCACGCCAGGCTTAAAGGCGTCGATGTGGTTCGTGATGTTCTGATCCCAGAACTCCTGAGAGTTCACTTCGCTGCCGTCGCTACCCGTCCAGTACTCACACTGAGGAAGGAAGTTGGAGCCCGTCGGAACATTCGCCGTAAAGACCGGCTTATCGCCTGCCTTGAAGGTGGTCGTGGCGCCGTTGATCTCGATAACGTCGATGGCCCGCCATTCGTCGATCGGCTGCTCGCACAGCATATTGTCAGCGTTTGGCGCGAAGACGCCGTTGACGGTCTTGATGTGGTGCGTCCAATGGCCGTTGACGTACATCATGCAGTCATTGCCCACGGTATTGTCGCCCTTGAGCCTCAGCTCGACGGAATACATGTAGAACTTGCCCTCTTCGAAGTGTTCGATCCTCCTCGCGCCCGTCGGATACTTGGCGGGGTCGGAATACCAGAAGGCAACGGGCGTGAGCTCCGCGGGGTCGCTGCCATCCATCTCCTCCCAGCACTCGTAGGCGATCTCGTACTTGTCGGCGTCAGCAGCGGGAATCGTCGCGGTCGCGCGGGGCGCCTCGCCGGGCGCGTAGTTGGTCTTCACGTCGTTGACGTTCAGGTTATGGAGGGCTTCGTTTTCTGACGCAACGAGCGTAATTTCGCTATTGATGGCGTAGCGGAGGTAATAATCGTACCTGGTTTCGTTGAGGATAGTCGAGCTGCCTTCATAGTCAGTTCCGGTATACTCCAGTGCCGAGCCAATATAGAGAGCCTCATTGCGCGTGAGTCGATACGAGCCGCCTGCCGCGCCACCCGTAAAGGTCAGCGTCAGCCTCATGTGATTGCCAACGGGTTCGAAGCGAGCCGTCACGTCGGACATGGACGCATCCTGAACTTCGACCAGAGTGCCCGAAGCGGCATCGGCCCTGTAGTACTTAACCTCGACAACTTCGCTCGCAAGCGCTTCTGGAATGCCACCCTCAACATCGGGAAAATCATGGGTATACGACTGGCCCTTTTCGAGCGTGATGTTGTCCGAAAGCTCGCAGTTCGTATAATGATCGACCACGGTCGTATTGACCCTAACGCCGCCCCCGCCTGTCACATCGGTCACGCCACAGGGCATGATGGCGTTGCTCGCCGGCATGGCGGCGTTGTCGTCGCCAGAAGCGTTTTGCCCAGCGAGCGCAGCACCGCTAGGCTCATTGGCGGCATCGGCTGGGATTGTCTGCTGAGGCTCAACGGTGGCTTGCGCCGCCGGAGCAGCATCGGTTGCAGGCGCGGTCGAAGCAGCTGGCGCGGTCGTTGCAGCCGTATCCTCCGCAACCGTCGGCGTCACCGGAGCCGCGGCAACCTCATCCGTCCCAGCGGCGGGATCGGCGCATTCCGTCGCCAGCGCCACGCTCGGCAGCAGCAACTGACCGACCATAAGCGCACACGCGCCGGCGCAAGCTATTTTGGCACCCACACAACGCCAGGTACCGTGAACCAGCGAGCAGGTGGACTCACGTTGAGCTTGCTTGTCAAAGTGGCTTACGTTCATAACGGCCTCCTTGGTCGTAGGGACATACCACCACAAAGGTGCCTGTCCCCTTTGTGGTGGTCCTGTACCACCAAGATGTGCCAAATGACTCCATAGGCCTAGGTTCGTAGATGTGAACCTAGGCCTCTACCTGCGGTTTAATTCAATATGATTTCGCCATCGCCACACTCGTCCCGGGAACGCTACAATCGAGGACACGATTATTCGTCCACCCAAAGGACCGTCCTTGAACCTGAGCAGGCCTAAAATCAACGCGCTTCTGGCACTCGCGCTCTTCACCTTCGCCTTCCTTGCCGCCGAGTTTCGTTTCGACGTCAACGTCGGGCTGCTCGCCGGTGCCGAACGCGTTGTAATCGCACAGGGCTTTATTCTGGGTGCGAGCGTGCTCGGCTTTATCGGATATGCACCACTGCTCGGTCTCGCCCAACGCAAAGGCCAGCCCCAGGCAGTTGTCAGCGCCGCCGTTCCCATCGCCATCCTGGGATTGACCCAGATCCAGTCCCCCACGGGTTCGCTTGCCCTCGAGATTCTGGGCTGCCTCGCATTCCTCGGACTCGGCCTGCTGGGCGCCGCTGCGCACCACGCCTTTTCACTGGCGTTTCAAGACGATCCCAAGCTCGCCACCGGTGCGGGAGCAGCCTATGCCGCGGGCATCCTGATGCAGTTCGCCGTCAACCTGCTCAATTGCGGCGGTATCGCAGAGCTCATCGTCCTTGGCGCAGCGACTATCGCCATATCCGCCCTCAGCGTCGTTCCCCAAAAAGCTGCCGAGAGCTCCAGCCCCGCCATCAATCCCTTTGCTGAGTCCTCTCATGCCCTCGCCAAGCAGGCATGCTGGAGCATCGCGCTCGTCATGATTCTTGCCTGTCTGTTCTCCACCCTCGACAACGTGGTCACACTCTCCAACGCCCACGGCACCATTGCCGTGCAGACTTGGCCGCGCCTCTTTTTGGCGGCAAGCGGCCTTGCCGCCGGTCTTATCTTTGACCTTGCCGAGCGCCGCTACATGGGACTTGTCATGCTCGGCATCGCCGTGCTCTCGACCATTTCCATCCTGGCCGTGGAGGCCGGCGCCGATCCCAACCTAGGCCTTGTCGTCTTTTACCTGAGCTCGGGCTTTTTCGTCACGTTCTTTACCGCCACCTTTACACAGCTGGCACCGCACATGCATGCGCCCGCCCTTTGGGCTGGCATGGGCCGCGCCGCCAACAATGTATGCGCTTTCACCACATCGGGCATCTCGCTTGCTCTCGTGACCTCGGATAACGTTGCCCTCATTATGATCGGTGCGCTCGTTTTGCTCGTCGCCGCCTGCGCGGCGTTTGTAGCCGCGGGCCTGTTCCGCCTGCCCCAAACCGAGCGGGAGCGCGAGCGCGAGCAGCTGGCAGAAGAAGCACTCGCGCCCCCACCATCGAGGAGCAACGCCAGGCCTTCATCGCCAACCACGCTCTCACCCCGCGCGAAGTCGACGTGCTCATAGCCGTGACCCAGGATGAACGCCCGCTCAAGCAGGTTGCCGAGGAACTCGGTATCTCGATGCGCATGGTACAGCGCCACCTGAGCTCCATCTACCAAAAGACCGACACGCAGACGCGCGCCGGTCTCACCAAGGCCTTCCCCTCGGCCTAAAACAAAAACCACCGCAAAGGTGCATTGTCCCCTTTGTGGTGGTTATTGATCGGCTAGCCTTCGAGCTGCGCTACCTTGTAGCGGTAGGCAGCGGCGATGACATCTTTGCAGCCCTCGCGGCCCAGCTTGGCGCGGTTGACGACGATGTCTTTACCGCTCGTCATCTTCCACTTTCCGGCACTGTAGCGCTTATAGAACGCCTCGCGCGCCTTCTGCTGCTGCTTGACCAGCTTGGCGCCCTTCTTTTTGTTGAGACCGCGCTTCTTGCGCACGATCTCGACGCGGTCCTCAAAGGGCGCAGTCACCAGCACGGCGATGTGGTTGGGGTTGTTGCGCAGCAGATAATCGGACAGACGGCCTTCGATAATGCAGCTCTCGGTCTCACCCAGATCCAAAATCACCTGGCTCATCTTTTGGAACAACTTGTCCGAGTACGAACGCGCATCGTAGCGGTCGGGCAGAAACGCCATGTTCTCCACGGCCAGGCGCTCGTCGTAGGCGGCCATCTTGTCGAGCGACTCACCCGCGCGCAGCGAAGCACGCACCAGCAGCTCGTTATCGTACAGCGGAATCCCCAGCTCATCGGCGAGGATACGACCAATCTCGTGGCCCTCGGCGCCAAAGTCGCGCGCGATGGTAATGACCACAGGATTCTTCTTATTCTCCAGATCGCTCATCGCGATTCCTTTCTCTATGTGATAAAGGGACAGTCCCTTTGTCACATTCTACGCTGCCACAATACGACGTTGATACGCTCGGACCAGCAGCGAGATACCAAAGTTGAGCACAAAGTACATCGCAAATACCAGGCCGTAGAGCATGAGCACCTGTGACAGGTCGATCGCATGCGCCATTACGACGTTTGCCGTGTACATGAGCTCGGCCACGTTAATGCCCGAAAGATACGAGCTGTCCTTGATGACGGTCGTGCACTGGCTAAACAGCGCCGGGATGATCGTCTTAAACGTCTGCGGCAGAATGATGTAGCGCATGGTGGCAAAGAAGCCAAAACCCTGGCTCTGCGCTGCCTCAAACTGACCGCGCGGAATCGAGTTGAGACCGCCGCGCACAATCTCGGCCATAACGGCGCTGGTAAACAGCGTAAAGGCGATGGTCGAAATCACAATGTCCAAACCCTGCACCGTAAAGTAGATAAACAGGATCCACAGCAGGTTAGGCGTGCAGCGGAACAGCTCGATATAGGCGCTCACCAAAATGCGGAACGGACGGGGCGCATAGCTCTTGACGAGCGCCAGCACCGTGCCAAAGATGAGCGAGAAAAAGATCGACAGCGCCGAGATCTCGATGGTCTTAACAAAGCCGCCCCAGATGTAGAGCAGGTTGGTCGCGTTGAAGATTTCCATGCGCTAGGCCTCCTCTACGTTGTCGAGTCCCAGCTCGGCCAGACTCACGCCGCGCGGACGCTCCTTGGAGCGGCGCTCGAGCCACTGCACCAGCATGGCGAGCGGAAAACAGATGATGAAGTACATAAGGCAGCAGACGATGTATCCCTGCAGGTAACCGTACAGACTCACAAAGTTGTCGGAACGGTACATAAGGTCGCCGCCAGCCACAAGCGCCAGCACCGATGTGTTCTTGACCAGGTTGAGCGCCTGGTTACACAGCGGCGGCAAAATGATCTTGAACGTCTGGGGCAGCACGATGTACCAGTATGCCTGCGCACGGGTGAAGCCCTGGCTCTGGGCCGCCTCCATCTGACCGCGCGGAACCGCCTCGATGCCAGTGCGGATGACCTCCGAAATGTAGGCCGCGTGATACAGGCCCACGCCCAAGAAGCCCAACACGAACGGCGCGATGCGCACCGGCTGGTCGGCACCGGTTATGGCCTGCAAAAACTGCGGACCGGCCATGTACATAAAGAGCACCTGTACGGGCAACGGGGTGTTCTGGTAAAACTCCACGTACACGCGGCTGATCGCACGCAGCACACGCGAACGGGTGGTAGAGAACACACCCAGCAGCGTGCCCAGCACCAGCGACAACAGCAGACCTGCAACGACCACCTGCAACGTCACGCCAAAGCCCTCCCAGAAGGGCCCCATGTTTTGAAATGTCGTCGACCAACGGTCGGCGTCAAATAATCCTTCGAGCATTTGATTCCTTCCTTGGACGATGCGCCTATACAAGACCCCAGGTTTTGACCTCTTGGTCGAGCCAGCCGTCGGCCAGGCGATCGCAAATCACCTGATCGACCACGGCCGAAAGGTCGCAGCCCTTCTTGGTCGCCACGCCGTAGCCCTGCTCGCCAAACTTGACCTCGGGCTGCAGCAGCTCAACGGTCTCGTTCATGTAACCGGCCAGCGTGGAGCGGTCCATGGCAAAGACGTCGATATTGCCGGCGTCGAGCGAACTCTTGATGATGGGGTAGCCGCTAAAGGCCCTAAACTCGGGTTTACAGCTAAAGCCGTTGTCCTTGATCATCTGCTCGATCAGGCCCTGCGTGGTGGCACCCTGGCTCACGCCAATAACCTTGCCGTCCAGGTCCTCAATCGAGGTAAAGCCCGAACGCTTCTTGACCATGAGTCCCACGTAGTCGGTGCGGTACGGCGTCGAGAAATCCCAGCTCTTCTTGCGCTCGTCGGTAATGGTGTAGGTCGCCGCGACCACATCGAGCTGGCCGTTATCAATCAGCGGGCCGCGCGTCTTGGGCGTTACATCGGTAAACTCGACAAGCTCCTGGGCGCGGGCATCCTTGTAGCTCACACCAAAGACGGCAGCGGCGATCTGGTAGCACAAATCGACTTCCATGCCCTCAAAGCGGCCCTTGGCGGTGTCGTAATAGCCATAGCCGGGAACGTCCTTCTTAACGCCGGCATTCAGATGGCCACGCGACTTGATGGCCGCAAGTTTGGACCCCTTGTCGGAGCCCTCGCCGCTGGTGGAGTTGCCGCAACCGGCAAGCGCGGTCCCCGTCAGCGCGAGCATGCCGGCGCCTGCCAGCTGCAAAAAGCGACGGCGCGATACGGCCGCCCTCGTCATATCCGTCATGTCCATCACCCGCGCCTAGTGCAAAATCTTGGACAGGAACTCGCGGCAGCGCGGGTTCTCGGGGTTATCGAAGAAGTGCTCGGGCGTGCCCTCCTCTAGGATGCGGCCGTCCTCCATAAAGATGACGCGGTCGGCCACCTGGCGTGCAAAGCCCATCTCGTGCGTCACGCAGATCATGGTGATGTCCTCCTGCGCGAGCTCGATCATAACGTCCAGGACCTCCTGGACCATCTCGGGGTCGAGTGCCGAGGTCGGCTCGTCAAACAGGATGATGGGCTGCTTGGTGCACAGGGCACGGGCGATGGCGATGCGCTGCTGCTGGCCGCCCGAGAGGTTTTGCGGATACTCGCCAGCCTTATGCGCCATGCCGACGCGCTTGAGCGCGGCGATGGCGATCTGGATCGCCTCTTCCTTGCTCTTCTTTTGCAGCTTGATGGGTGCAAGCGTCAGGTTGCCAAGCACCGTCATATTGGGATACAGGTTGAACTGCTGAAACACCATGGAGCTGTACTTGCGAGCCATTTCCAGGTGATTCTTTTTGGTGAGCGGCGTACCGTCGATGATGACTTCGCCCGAAGTGGGCTCCTCGAGATAATCGACGCAGCGGATGAGCGTCGACTTGCCCGAACCGGACGGCCCGATCATGACGAGCTTCTCGCCGCGCTTGACGGTAAGGTTGATATCTTTGAGCACATGCAGGTCGCCAAAGTACTTGTTGAGATGCTTGATCTCGATCATGTCTGCCATGAATGTCCCTTCCCTGCGTTTATACGAATTGCACTATTGTACGGAAAGAACCACGTTTCCGCAGCCCACACTGTATCACTGTAAAGAACCCGCAACCTTTTACCCACTCATTGGGGACAGACTTAAATGAGTGCCCGCTCATTGGGTACTCATTTAAGCCTGTCCCCAATGAGTGCCCAAAAAGGGGCGCGACCGCAATGGTCACGCCCCTCAGCATCGGCTATGTGTCGGCCAGCCCTTAAGCCAGCTTTGCTCCGACGATCTTTGCCGCGGCCGGCTTATCGAAGTTGCCGCCAGTGGCCTTACCCAGAGCGCCCATGACCTGGCCCATCTGCTTCTTAGAGGTCGCACCCAGCTCGGCGATGACCTGCTCAATCAGAGCCTCGAGCTCCTCGCCCGAAACCTGTGCGGGCAGCAGGCTCTCCAGAATCTTGACCTGCTCGGTCAGATTGTCGGTACGCTCCTGGTCGGTGCCGGCCTTGATGGACATCTCCAGCGTCTCGCTCGTCTGCTTGATCAGACGCTTGATCATGCTGTTGACGTCTTTCTCGGTCACATCGCGGCGCTCATTGACCTCGATATTCTTCACCTCGGCCTTGACCTGGCGAATGATGGACAGGCGAACCTTGTCCTTGGCCTTCATGGCCGCGATCATTTCCTTCTGCAGCTCTTCGTTGGTCATCTGCATATCCTCCTCAATAGCGTGGGCGGTACTCACGCGGGCACCGCCCCATGATTACTTAGTCGTCGACGAATCGTCGGTCGAACTCTTGGTGACGCCCTTCAGGCTGACGTTGTACGGCACGTCCTTGGGCATGGGGTTAACGGTGATGTCGGCGTCCTTCTTGTACTGCTCCAGCCACTCGCTGTACACAGTGCTTGCCGCCTGCGTCTTCACCACGTTGGAGACGTACTTCTTGATGTCCTTGGGCACCTGCTTAATGTCATCGACCTGATTATCGACATGGAAGTAGTCGGTGCACTTGATGATGTGATAACCATAGGTCGACTCGACGACTTCGCTCACGTCGCCCTTGTTGAGCCCCTCGAGCGCCGTCTGGTAGCTGTCAACAAAGGTGGTGAGCTTATCCCAGCCCACATCGCCTTTCTTCTCCTTGGAACCGGTGTCCTCGGAGTACTGCTCAACGGCGTCCTCAAAGCTCAGCTCACCGGAGTTGATCTTGTCCAGGCACTCCTGTGCCTTGGCCTTGGCGGCAGCCTTGTCCTCGTCGGAAGCGTCGGAATCAACCTTGATCAGGATGTTCGACGAGCGGCGGGCATCGTTGTAGTTGGACAGGTTCTCATTGATGTAATCGACAATCTCGCTGTCCTTGGGCTTGCTGGTGGGTGCCACGGCATCCTTGAGCTTCTGCTGCGCCAGGCTCTCCTTGAGCGAATCCTTGTAGGTGTCCTCGGTGTAGCCGTAGGTCTTAAGGGTCTTCTTGAAAGCCTTAGCGCCGCCGGCACTCTTGCAGGCGTCCTTCCAGGCCTTCTCTACCTCCTCGTCCGAGACGGTCACGCCGTTTTCCTTCTGCGCTTGCTGAAGCAGAATCTGCTGCGTGTAGGAGTCGATGAGCTGCTTGCGATACTTCTTGGGCGTGAGGTCATTGTCGACCAGGTACTGCGCCCAGTCCTTGTCCTTGGTGTAGCCGTAGGACGTGCGCATGCTCATGATCTGCTTGGTCACGGTGTCCTCAGTGAGGTTGGTGCCGTTGATAGTGGCAGCCACACCACCAGTGAGCTTATAGCCCGAGCTGGCGCTTTCGGTCTGCGACATCAGGCCGGAGCACGCCATGGCCGAGACGGAGAGCAGCATCGCCAGCACGCCGATGACCACCAGGACAATCTTGACGGTCTTGGACACATAGGTCTTGCGCTGATTCTTACGAGAGCTGGAGGCGGTGCGAGCCTGTTGCTCGGGCGTCGGCGCGGCCTCGGGGTTCTTTTTCTTATTTGCCATGTTTGGCCTTTCGCATCACGAATCGAACAAACGCCATTGTGTCACAACGCAGCCCCCGCGGCACGCTTGGTGCATTGGGGACAGGTTAATCTGCACCATTTTGGTGCAAAGGGGACATACCTGCCAGTCGGCAGTTAGGGACAGTCCCCAAGTGCCGATTCAGCCCCACCTTAGAAGTGGCGGCGGATGGCGTCGACCATGCCCTGGGGCGTGGTCTGGCCGAGCACGTCGGCTGCGGCATCGGCGTCCATAAAGATGTTCATGAGCGCCTGCAGGGCCTCGACCTGGCCGCCCGGGTCGGCAATACCCAGATTGATGACGATCTGCGCCGGCACCGGAGCGCCCATGCCAGCCATAGCGTTAAATGTCACGGACGCGGCGGGCTTCACCACCGCGATATAGGGCTTGGCCACAAACCCCGGATCGGTATGCGGAATGGCAATGTTTGCCGCCGGCATGGCAAGACCCGTGGGATAGGCATCCTCGCGCGTGCGAACGGCGTCGAGCCAACCGTCGGCAATGTAGCCGCGCGGGGCAAGCTCGCCCTCAAGCCGCGCGAATACCTCATCCGGCGTCGCACACTCCCAATCAAAAAACACCAGCTCAGGCGTAAACAGCGCTTCGTTATCCGCCATGCGCTCACCTCTCTCACCTAGTCATCGGAGGCGTTCTTGAATGACTAGTCGTTAAAGACCGTCCCCGATGACTACCCAAAACAAAAGGTGGCCACGCGCGCCTTGGCGCCAATGACCACCCTGACTACTCGGCTAAATTGTACTGTGCGCCGCTAGCCGCGAGGCGCGTCAATTGCGACCTTGCCGCTCTCCAGCACGTGGACGCGGCCGTCGGCGAGCATCTGCACGACCTCGGGATACAGCACGTGCTCAATTGCATGGATGTGCTCCTCGAGCGTGTCGACATCCCAACCTTCTTCGACAGCCAGCGCGCGCTGGGCGACGATGGGGCCGTTGTCGTAGATCTCGTTGGCAAAATGCACGGTCACGCCAGTTACCTTGACGCCGCGCGCAAAGGCGTCATCAATCGCATGCGCACCGGTAAAGCTCGGCAGCAGCGCCGGATGCAAGTTGACCACGCGGTTGGGAAACGCCGCCAGCAGAGGCGTGTGCACCATGCGCATGTAGCCGGCCATGACCACATACTCGCAGCCGCGCTCGAGCAGCTCGTGCGCAATAATCTCGTCGGCGGCAATGGGGTCGGCATAGACATCCTTGGAAAGGGTCAGCGTCTGGATGCCCGCGCGCTCGGCGCGCTGCAAGCCCTTAGCCGATGGACGGCTCGACACCACAAGCTCAATCGAGGCGTTGAGCTTGCCGGCGGCGATCAGGTCGATCAGCGCCTGCAGGTTGGTACCCGAACCGCTGATAAGCACGCCGATCTTGAGCGGCTCGGCCGTATCGGTGCCGGTCGGACGGGTGTAGGGCACAAAGCCCAGGCCCTCGGCGGCAGCCATCTGCTCGTTAGCGCTCATCGGAGTACACGACCTTACCGGAACCCTCGACGCACTCGCCCACGCGGAACGGCTTCTCGCCCAGCGCGACCAGAGCCTCGGTCACGGCAGCCTCGTCCTCGGGGGCGACGATCAGGCACAGGCCGACGCCCATGTTGAAGGTCTTGCATGCCTCATTGGGCGCGAGCTCGGCCTGACGCGACACGTAGGTGATGACGGGCGGAACATCCCAGCCCATCTCGGCGCCGTTGCGGGTGACCACGGCATCGACGTCGTCGGCGAGCGCGCGGTTGAGGTTCTCGGTAATACCGCCGCCGGTGATATGGGCAATGGCATGAACGTTGGCGCCACCGCGGAGCAGCTCCAGAATCGGCTTGACGTAGATGCGCGTGGGGGCCAGCAGAGCGTCGGCCAGCGAAGCGCCGCCGAGCTCCTCGAGCGGACGGCTCAGCTCCTCGGCCTTAGCGGCAGCTTCGGGCGTGCCCGGCTTGATGCCGTCGACACCGATAACCTTGCGCACGAGCGAGTAACCGTTGGAATGCACGCCGGTAGAAGGCAGGCCCAGGATCACATCGCCGGGGCGAACGTTCGCGGGGTCGAGCATCTTGGGACGGTCGACGACACCCACGGTAAAGCCGGCGAGGTCGTAATCGGCGGGGGCCATGACGCCCGGGTGCTCAGCCATCTCGCCGCCCACGAGCGCGCAGCCCGCAAGCTTGCAGCCGTCGGCCACGCCCTTGATGATCTTTGCCATGTGCTCGGCCTCAATGTGACCGATGGCAACGTAATCCAGGAAGAACAGCGGCTCGGCGCCCGAAGCCAAAATGTCATTGACGCACATGGCGACCAGGTCCTGGCCCACCGTCTCGTGACGGTCCATAATCTGGGCGAGCACGAGCTTGGTGCCCACGCCGTCGGTGCCGCTGATCAGGATCGGGTCTTCCATATCCTTGAGCGCGGCGGCCGAGAACAGGCCACCAAAGCCACCGATGCCGCCGATAACCTCGGGGCGGTTGGCGTCCTTGACCATCTGCTTAATAGCGTCGACGGCGCGGCCGCCCTCGGCGGTATCGACGCCGGCGTCCTCGTACGTCACATGCTTGCTGTCGCTCATCTGAGCCTTCCTCTCCCACTACCGTGGCGCCGCGCGGGCGCCAAACGGTGCTCATAGTTGCGTTCATTTCGGCGCGCGCCATAACAGCACACGCCGTCATATCAACAAAACAGCAGGTAAAACCTACCAAAAAAACCTGTCCCCACATGGCAGGTTTTAGGCCTCGCCGTGCTCCTCTTCCCAGCTGCGGTCGTCGTATTTCTCGACCACGGCGTCGTCGTCAAAGTGCAGCGGCTTGTCCAGGTTGCGGGGCTTAAAGCCCTCCATGAACTTATCGCGGCCAAAGCTCTCGGGAATCGCCACGGGGTAGCGTCCGGTAAAGCACGCATCGCAGTAGCCGCCCTTGGGCATGACCTTCAGCAGGCCCTCGACCGAAAGGAAGGCCAGCGAATCGGCGCCGATATACTCGCAGATCTCATCGACCGTCTTGTTGGCACTGATGAGCTGCGACTGCACGTCGGTATCGATACCGTAGAAGCACGGCCAGATGACCTCGGGCGAGTTGATGCGAATGTGAATCTCCTTGGCGCCGGCGTTGCGCAGCATCTTGACGAGCTGCACCATGGTGGTGCCGCGGACGATGGAGTCATCGATGACGACCAGGCGCTTGCCCTCGATGTTGTCGCGCAGCGGGTTGAGCTTCATGCGCACGCCCATGGCACGCAGCTCCTGCGTAGGCTCGATAAACGTACGGCCCACGTAACGGTTCTTGATGAGGCCCTCGCCAAAGGGAATACCGCTCTCGTGCGAATACCCCTCCGCGGGCGGCAGGCCGGAGTCGGGCACGCCGATGACCAGGTCGGCCTCGACGGGCTCCTCATGTGCCAGCTGACGACCCATGTCATAGCGGCAGGCGTAGACGCTCTTGCCGTTCATGATGGAGTCGGGGCGAGCGAAGTAGACCTGCTCAAAGATGCAGTTAGCAGGCTCTTCGGCGGCAGGCACGCCCTGCTCGGACACAAGGCCCTCGGCGCTGATGCGCAAAATCTCGCCGGGACGGACGTCGCGGACGTACTCGGCGCCCACAATGTCGAGCGCACAAGTCTCGGAGGCGACGACCCAGCCGCCGGCGCGGGTGACATGGGTGGTGGCGTCGACCGTCGCGGCGCCGTCCTGCGACGGCAGCTGCGAAACGGATGCGGCATCGGCCTGGTCCAGGCCCTCGTCCACCAGCTTGCCCAGCACGAGCGGGCGAATGCCGTGCGGATCGCGAAATGCGTAGAGTGCCTGCTCGTTGATGAGTGTCATGGCGTAACCGCCGCGCACGAGCTCCATGGTCTTGCGAATGCCCTCGCGCAGGTGGCCCGTACGCTGGGTAAAGTATCCGATAAGCTTGGTCGCGACCTCGGAATCCGAGTTGGAAAGGAACGGCACGCCCAGCTCGATCAGCTGGCGGCGCAGCTCGTCGGTGTTGACGAGGGTACCGTTGTGCGCGAGCGCGATAATGACGCTGTTGATGGTAGAAAGATGCGGCTGCGAGGCTTCCCAGCTCTTGGCACCGGCAGTGCCATAGCGCACGTGGCCCACGGCCAGCTGGCCGGAGAGCGTCGACAAGTCGGCGTTGGAGAACACGCGATCGAGCAGTCCCAGGTCTTTGCGAACCATAACCGTGCCGCCATCACCCACGGCGATTCCCGCCGATTCCTGGCCGCGATGCTGCAGCGCGCGCAGACCAAAGTACGTCAGTCGAGCCACATCGCGATCGGGTGCCCACACACCAAAAATGCCGCATTCCTCATGCAGCTGGTCGGAGTCCGGATCATACGTCGACATGGTCTTCACCTGTCCCGCGGCACGCTCGGCCGCGCGGATGGTTTCTTGAGACATGGCATCCCCTCAGAGCCTCGTTATTTGGCGTTACCTGCCCTATTATACGCACGGCAAGACAAGCACTCCCGCGCATGAACAGCGCTTTTTAAAAGCCCACCGAGCTTATAATCCGTTTTGCAGCCAAACATTTTATTGGGCAGGCGCCTCGGGGCCGACGATCCCGCATACTTCCGTTACGACGCGTCTCGCCCGCCGTTGGGGCTTGCATTGTTGCAATTGGGACGTTCGTCCTGTCTTTTGGCAGGTCGGCGGCGTATCCTTGTACCTACAGCAAAACGAGAAAGGTTATGTATGGATCAAAACGAACTCGACCCCAGCGTCCCCAGCGCCACGGAGGTCAAGAAGATCCCCCTCATCATTAAGGTATACGCCGTCCTGTGCATCCTGTCCGGCGTGGGCACGCTCCCGTCGGTCGGCGCCTTTATGTGGCAGGTCATCACCGCGCTCATCAACGGCAACGCCGCCGCCAAGCTCGGCGACAACACGCTCGTCGCGGTCGGACTGATTGTCGCCGGCATCATGCTCTCGGCTGCCAGTGCCGTCATCTTGATCATCTTTGGCCTTGACCTCATCAAAAACCAGCGCCGCAACGCCGCTCGCCTGTCCTACATCCTTATTGCATTCACCGTCGTCGAGCTTTTGGTTGACGTGATGCTTCAGGGCATCGGGCCTTTCTTGCTGCGCCCCGCCATCCAGCTCGGCATCCTCGTCGCGCTTTCGACCACCGTCGACCCCACGCTGCGCCAGGAGCGCGAGCTGCAACGCCGCCTGCAGGAAATGCTCGATCGCGACGCCGCCGCCGAGGGCATGCTCGGGCGCGATGAAACCGGCGAAGGCTACATCAAGCTCAACTACTTCAACCTGTTCTGGGTATTCTTTGTCTGCTGCATACTCGGCCTGATCGCCGAGGACATCTGGCACATGACGGTCGACGACCCCGGCGTCTACCAGAACCGCGCCGGCATGCTGTTTGGCCCCTTCAGCCCCATCTATGGATTTGGCGCCGTACTCATGACCATGGTGCTCAACCGCTTCTACAAGAAGAACCCCATCATTATCTTTTTGGTGAGCGCGCTGCTCGGCGCGAGCTTTGAGGTGTTCGTGGGCTGGTTTATGCAGACCTCGTTTGGAGTGGTCTCGTGGAGCTACTCGCACATGAAGCTGTTCGGCATGCCCGACCCGCTCGCCGTCCTTACGGGCGGACGTACCTGCACGGGCTTTGCCTGCCTGTGGGGCCTGGGCGGCCTCATCTGGATCAAGCTGCTGCTGCCGAGGCTGCTCAAGCTCATCAACATGATTCCGTGGAAGAGCCGCTACTCGGCTACCGTCATCTTCACCATCATTATGCTGGTCGATGGCGTTATGACGCTGCAGTCGCTCGATTATTGGTATCAGCGCGTCAACGGCACGGAACCGGATATTCCCGTTGCGCAGTTCTACGGCAAGTACTTCGATAATGACTTTATGGAGAATCGCTTCCAGAGCATGACCATGAGCCCCAAGGATGCGACGCGCGTGTAGCGCCAACCGCGCCCAAAACGCAAAATGCCCGCCGGTATCACACGTACCGGCGGGCATTTTTATAAGCCGCCTTCTATCGACGCAAGCCTCTACGCCTCGCGCTCGACCTCACTCACGCATTCATTCTTGATGGTGCCAACGAGCGCCTGCAGCGCATCGACCACGTGCGGGCGAATGTCCCCGCCGATGAGCACGAGCATGATGTCGTCACCCACGGAAAGCTCACCGCTCGCCAACCACACGCGCACATAGCCGATACCCGGCATCGCGCTCGTGGCCTCGATAGCAGCCTGCACCTTCTGAGCATCGAAGCCGAACACCATGCCGCCCACCTTGTGGCCCGGCGCCACGCCATCGGTCTCGACACCGCGCGCCTCGGCCTTGGGCGTCGCGCGCACCACACCGTTATGTGTCAGATACATACCGCACGCAGGTGCCGACGAATCGGCCTTGGCCTCGCGCAGCCAAGCATCAACCGAAGGCATCGTTTTGCCATTCTCGAGCATCATTTCTCCCTTACCGTCGTCGAGTAGCCAATTTGGAACGGGGCTTTTTAGCTACTCTCGAACAACTTATTCCTCGACCGGCGTGAGCACCATGACAGCACGCGTGTTGCTCAGCGATAACGAACGACAGGTCACAAGCGTCACGACCTTGGTTGCCGAAGCGGCACGATCGGTGGCATCGCTCGCCACGGCAGAGGCGCCGTCGAGCATCTCGGACAGGTAGTTCTTGAGCCCGTCATCGCCCTCAAAATTGGGCGTGCGCGCCTTGGCATACGTGTCCTCGACAACTTTGGTCGCCAGTGGTCGCAGTTTATAGGTGGCGTCGCGCGTGATGTAATACACGTACTCTATGCTGTCGAACGTCGCCTGATCGGTCGTGTCCGAGATCACATTGAACATCGATCCGTCGTTCATGTGGTGGCCGTAGATCGTGGTCTGCTGGTCAACCATTCCCGGCGCGGTATCGTCGCTGTCCAAGAAGATCGCACCCGATGCATTGGCCGTACCGTCGAACAGCGTGTTGAGGTATTTGGAGTTGTTGTTGGTCTGCACCACGGGATAGTTGATGTTGGTTCCCGGCGCGTAAATCCAACCCACAATCTCGGAGTTTGTCTGAGCAAGTGCATCGAAGTCAATAATCGGCACGCCGCTGGCGTCCTTAGCGGGCGCATATTGCTTTTCGATCTTTTGGTACGACTCGCTCGCCCGCTTGTAACCGATCTGCGCATTGATAAAGATGGCAGCGGCGGCAACAATCAGGCCGATGCCGATGATGATGAGCAGAATGGGAATAATGGAGCGGCGCTTTTTGCGCGGCGGCTCGGTGTAATCCGACGGCGCGGCATGCGATGAAGACCGGGACGGCTTCTTAGCTGCGCTATAAGACGAGGGACGATACGCCGCCGGCGTGTCCTGGCGGCGGCGCGTCGCCGGCGTCACAGGACGCGGCGCGCGCTGCTGAGGAGAGGATGTCCGACCCTGCTGTGCCGCATGGGCAGCACCCGGCTTCGACGGATCGGGAATCTGAGAAGCCTTGAATCGTTTTCCCTGATAGTCGGACATGGCTCTCCTTATACTGCGGTGAAACGGCGGAACGCCTAGGCGTCAGCCATCTCCTGCTTCATCTTCTCGATAACCTTGCGGTACTCGGGGTCGCATGCGCCCAAGATCTGCGTGGCATAGATGGCGGCGTTCTTGGCGCCGTTGATGGCAACGCAGGCCACGGGTACGCCCGAAGGCATCTGCACCATCGACAGCAGCGAATCCATACCGCCCAGGTCACTCGTCTTCATAGGCACACCGATAACCGGTAGCGGCGTAAAGGCAGCCACGACACCACCCAAGTGAGCGGCCTTGCCGGCGGCGGCAATGATCACCTTAATGCCACGGTCGGCAGCAGTCGAAGCCCACTCGTGGACCTTCGCCGGCGTGCGGTGTGCGCTCGCAATGACAAGCTCATAGGGCACACCGAGCGCCTCGAGCTCGGCGGTGCAGCCTTCCATAACGCCCAGATCGGACTTGGAGCCCATGATGATCCCGACAACCGGCTTTTGATCTGCCATAAACAAAGACCTCCTGTTGAGAACGGCGACGCGGCGGATCCGCGACCCTTAACTACTGAGAGTAGTATAGCTGCTCCCGTCCCTGCGGTCCCCGGGTGCCCCGCGGCGGGCTGGGTTTTTATCTTCGCTCCCCTTGCTTCGCAAAGTCGCTCAGACAATAAACCCAGCCCGCCGCGGGGCACCCGGGGACCTACCGGATATTGCCATGACGTACGTTGGCTGAAATATTAACGTGGGATCTGCCGTTCGAACGAACGGCAGATCCCACACTCATTTTCTATTTAGCCCTAGTCATCGCGCAAAGCCCCTTCCGCAGCACACGGAGCAGCCAAGTCACCGCAGGCCGGGGCGGGAGGCGGACCTTTCTCTCGGAAAACTTCGCGAAGCCCAGTTTCCGAGAGAAAGTGTCCGGCTGCCGCCCCGGCCGGCCAGGTCAACTACACCGTGTACTGCGGCAGGTCCTGCAGGGCGATGACGTCCATGCCCATGTCGTTGGCGCTGCCGTGACCCTGCTGGTCCTCGCGCACGGCCTCGATGGCACTCACGTACGTGTTGGCCGCAGACATCGCCGTCACGCAGGTCACGCCACGACGGACGGCCTCGGTGCGTAGCAGGTAGCCATCGCCACGCGAGCCCGGGCCGTACGGCGTATTGATGATTACCGCAATCTTGCCATCGGCGATGAGGTCGCCGATGTTGGGGCGCTCGCCGTCGTGCGGGCCGCTAATCTTCTCCACGACCTCGCACGTCACGTTGCCGCCGCGCAGCACGCGCGCCGTACCCTCGGTGGAGCAGATGTCAAAGCCCAGGTAGCGCAGGATACGGGCGACCGAAAGGATATGACGCTTGTCGCGGTCGCACACGCTAATGAACACCTTGCCGGCGCTCGGGTCGGGCAGCTTGTAGTCAATCGCCAGCTGCGTCTTGGCGTATGCCTCGGGATAGCTCTTGGCGATACCCATGACCTCGCCCGTCGACTTCATCTCGGGCCCCAGGATAACGTCGGCGCCCGGGAAACGACCCCAGGGCATAACGGCTTCCTTCATGCAGAACCAGTCCAGCTGACGCTCGTCGCTCGGCAGGCCCAAGCTCGCGATGGAATCGCCCGCCATGATACGTGCGGCACACTTGGCGAGCGGCACACCGGTGGCCTTGGAGATAAACGGGACGGTACGGCTTGCGCGCGGGTTGGCCTCGATCACGTAAACGGTCTCGCCCTTAATGGCGTACTGCACGTTGACCAGGCCGCGTACGCCCAGCGCCATCGCGATGCGACGCGTGGTCTCGCGAAGCTTTGCCTGCAGGCTCTCGCTAAAGCTGAACGGCGGGATGCAGGTCGCAGAGTCGCCGGAGTGAATACCGGCCTCCTCGATATGCTCCAGAATGCCGCCGATGTAGACCTCTTCGCCATCGCACAGGGCGTCGACATCGGACTCGATCGCACCCTCCAGGAAGCGGTCCAGGTACACCGGGTAGTCGGGGCTAATGCGCGCGGCCTCGGCCATGTAATCGCGCAGATGCTCGGCATCGTAGGCGATCATCATGCCGCGGCCGCCCAGCACGTAGCTCGGACGCACCAGCAGCGGGTAGCCGATGTGCGCGGCAACGGCCTCGGCTTCCTCAAACGAGGTTGCCTGGCCCGCCGGCGGATACATAATGCCCAGTTTGTCGAGCAGGGCGGCAAAGCGCTCGCGGTCCTCGGCAAAGTCAATGGCATCGGGCTTGGTGCCCATGATGTTCACGCCGCTCTCCTCGAGCATGCGCGCCAGCTTAAGCGGAGTCTGGCCGCCGAGCGTCACCACGACGCCGTCGGGTCGCTCAACATCGATGACATCCATGACGTCCTCGTAGGTGAGCGGCTCAAAGTACAGACGGTCGGACGTGTCATAGTCGGTCGAGACGGTCTCGGGATTGCAGTTGACCATGATGGTCTCAAAGCCGCGGGCCGCCAGCGCGTAGCTCGCGTGCACGCAGCAGTAATCGAACTCGATACCCTGGCCAATGCGGTTGGGGCCGGCGCCCAGGATCATCGCCTTGGGCTTGTCCGCCGGCGTGGTCTCGTCGGGAGCCACGCACTTCTTGGCATCCGGGCTCGTGCGGTAGATGTTCTCGTACGTCTTGTAGTGGTACTCCGTGGCGCTCGAGAACTCCGCAGCGCAGGTATCGACCGTCTTCATGCTGGGAACCACGCCCAGACCCTTGCGGTAGGCGCGCACAAAGCGCTCGTCCGAGCCGGTCAGCGCGGCAATCTCGGCGTCGCTCGTGCCATACTGCTTGAGCAGGCGCATCGCGTCGGCGTCAATATCCTCCACACGCAGGCCGCGGATGCTCTCCTGAACCTGCACCATGTCGTTGATGCGGTTGAGGTACCACGGGTCGATGCCGCAGGTGGCATGGATGCGAGCGATGTCCCAGCCACGGCGCAGGGCCTCGACCACAAAGAAGATGCGGTGCTCGGTCGGGGTTGCCACAGCCTGAGCAAGCTCATCGTCGCTCAGCTTATCGGCACCCCCTTTGCCACCGGCGCAAATGCCCTGGTGGCCATCCTCCAGCGAACGCATGGCCTTGCCAAAGGCCTCCTCAAAGGTGCGGCCAATCGCCATGATCTCGCCCACGGCCTTCATGCGCGTGGTGAGCGTGGGGTCGGTGCCCTTGAACTTCTCGAAGGCAAAGCGCGGCACCTTGACCACGCAGTAGTCGATCGTGGGCTCAAAGCAGGCGGGCGTTGCCTTGGTGATGTCGTTGACGATCTCGTCGAGCGTGTAGCCCACCGCCAGGCGAGCGGCGGCCTTGGCGATGGGGAAACCCGTGGCCTTGGAGGCCAGCGCGGACGAACGGCTCACACGCGGGTTCATTTCGATGACGATCAGGCGGCCGGTCTGGGGGTTCACGGCAAACTGCACGTTGGAGCCACCGGTCTCGACGCCGATCTTCTCCAAGATGGCGAGCGAGGCCACACGCATGCGCTGATACTCAAGGTCGGAGAGGGTTTGCGCCGGCGCCACGGTGATGGAGTCGCCGGTATGCACACCCATGGGGTCGAGGTTCTCGATGGAGCACACGATGATGCCGTTGCCGGCGTGGTCACGCATGACCTCCATCTCGTACTCTTTCCAGCCCTCGATGGACTCCTCGACCAGCACCTCGTGGGCGGGCGAGAGCTCCAGGCCCTGGCTCACGATGGAGACGAGCTCCTCGTGGGTGTGAGCGATGCCGCCGCCGGCGCCGCCGAGGGTAAAGCTCGGGCGCAGTACGCAGGGATAGCCCACGCGCTCGGCGATAGTCTCGGCGTCGGCGACGCTATAGGCGTAGCCCGAGCGCGCGACCTCCAGGCCAATCTCGGCCATGGCCTCGTTAAAGAGCTTGCGGTCCTCGCCGCGCTCGATGGCGACCAGGTCGCAGCCGATCATCTCGACGCCGTACTTGTCGAGCGTGCCATCCTTTGCCAGCTCGACGGCAGCGTTCAGACCGGTCTGGCCGCCCAGCGTGGGCAGCAGCGCGTCCGGGTGCTCCTTCTTAATCACGCGCTCGATGAACTCGGCGGTGATAGGCTCAACATAGGTGCGGTCGGCAAGACCCGGGTCGGTCATGATGGTCGCCGGGTTGGAGTTGACCAGGATGACCTCAAAGCCATCCTCCTTGAGCACCTTGCAGGCCTGGGCACCAGAGTAGTCAAACTCACAGGCCTGACCGATAACGATGGGGCCCGAACCAATGACGAGGATACGCTTGATGTCAGTACGTTTAGGCATGTTAGTTCTCCTCGGTCTCGGTCGCAGCGTTCTCGGACTCGGCGAGATTCCAGCCGGCGAGGCGGTCCTTCGCGGTGTCGATGTCCAGGTAGTTCTCCTCGCCGTCCATGAGTCGCGTAAAGGCGGTAAAGAGATAGTGGGCATCGGTGGGGCCGGGCGAGGCCTCGGGATGGTACTGCACCGAGAAGCACGGCGCGTCGAGCAGTTGGATACCCTCGGCGGTGCCGTCGTTGAGGTTCACATGCGTCAGGCGAATACGGCCGAAGCGCTCGTTCATCACGACCGGCGCGATACCGCGGCGCACCCAGACGCGCAGGTCGCCATCGGCCGCGTGCTCGGTCTCGCCACCGGAAAGCTCGGGAACAAGCTTGCCCAAGCTGGGGAACAGCAGGCCAAAGCCATGGTTTTGCGCGGTAATCTCCACGCGGCGGCTCACCAGGTTCATAACCGGCTGGTTGCCACCGCGGTGACCGAACTTAAGCTTTTCCATCTGAGCGCCGCAGGCCAGGCTGATCATCTGATGACCCAGGCAAATACCAAAGACCGGCACCTTGCCGATCAGCTGCTGCACCTGCTCGTAGGTCCCCACCACGGCATCGGGATCGCCGGGGCCGTTGGACAAAAAGACGCCATCGGGATTCATGTCGAGCACCTGCTGGGCGGGCGTATCCCACGGCACGACGGTCAGGTCGCAGCCGGCGCGGACCAGGCCCTCCAGAATGCCGCGCTTCACGCCGCAGTCGTAGGCAACCACCTTGTGGCGGGCAGGGGCGGCGGCGGTGAGCGCAAAATCATGCGTAGCAGGCAGGTCGCTCGCAGTAAAGGCATGAGGCTCAGGGCAGCTCACGGTCTTGACCAAGTTCTCGCCCACCAACGTGGGGGCTGCGGCCAGACGCTCGGCAAGTTCGTCGACGTCAAAGACCTCGGTCGAGATAATGCCCATCTTGGAGCCGTTGTCGCGCAGGTGGCGCACCAAGGCGCGGGTGTCGACGCCCTCGATAGCGACGATGCCGTGAGCGCGCAGGTACTCCGGCACGCTGACGGCCGAGCGCCAGTTAGAAGGCGTGGCGCACATGTCGCGAACGATCATGCCGCGCATAGCCGGAGCGCTCGCAGGGCGCACGGCGTCGCCGGGGAAGGCCGACTGGGCGTCGGTCTCGTCGATACCGTAGTTGCCGATCTGCGGATAGGTCATGGTTACGATTTGGCCGGCATAACTCGGGTCGGTCATGACCTCAAAGTAGCCCTCGAGCGAGGTGTTGAAGCAGACTTCGCCGGTCGCGGTGCCCTCGGCGCCGCATGCACGTCCATAAAAAATGGTCCCATCCTCAAGATACAGGATGCAGGGACCGCAGGTGCCCTTGCTGGTTTTGGCCAGCATACGCTGGCAAAGCTCGCTGGGCGCGAAGGTGCGGGCGGCAGCGCCCGCGGTATGGTTGTTCGCCATAATTCTCCTTCCCGGTCTCACAGGACCGGCTTAAAGGTGTGTAGTTAGGCCTCGCGGTATTGTAACCGCAAGCATGCCTCATGGCGTTAATTTCATCGAAATGTTTACGAAATGATAATTATGACTTTCTATGCATAATGATTTTTTAATCCCCGTCCCAGAAAAATCATCCCACGCGGGCTTGTGGCTCACGCGGGATGATGGCGTCTTATTATTTCTTGTCCTGCTCCAGCAGTTCGAACGGTGTGCGATCGGGCTTGCCGCCGCGGAAAATCTCGCGGCCATGCAGACGATGCTCCAGGTCACGTTCGGCCTTTTCCTCGTCAATCTTGGTCTGGCTCACCACCGGGTCCTCGATCAGCGACGAAACCGAGTTCACCTGTTTTTGAATGCGCTCGGCAATGGTGTCGTCCATGCTTACGATGCGCATCTTCCAGTCGATACTCGTGGCGTTGGATGAGCTCTTGGTCCACACAAACGTCAAAATGGCGCTCTGATGACCCCGCGCGGGGAACATGCCAAAAAAGGAATCGTGCTGAATGTTGCTATCCTCGTCGATATAGGCGTGAACGTTATACACCACGCGGTCAATCTTGTCGTTGAGTAGGGCGTTGGTCGCAAGCGCCGCGGCCTGAATCTGCCCGTTGGACAGCAGCTCGAGCTCGTTGGCAGACGATGTGTCCAACACCGTCACCTCGACCGTGCCCGTGCGTTCATCGGCTTCATCGACGGTGAAGTCGAGCGGGAACTGCGTAAAGCCGTTGCCCCATTCAAGTCCACCCTTCAGCGCGGTCGAGACGGTATCGACCGAAACGCTCTCGGACAGGTTGGCGGTGTTCAGACGACGCATCACGCCGTAGCCAATCTGCATGCCCACGATCAGCACCAAAATACCGATGACCACGGCCATCGCGGTCTTCGTAATGGTATGGCTCACCTGCGAGCCCGAAGGATCGTCCTCGGACAGCGGGTCGATATGTTTTGCCTGGCTCGCGCGGTCCTCGCTGCGCAGCTGCGCTAGCGCCGCTTTGTCACCGCGCTTGGCCGCAGCCTCCTTCTCACGCATGCGCTCGGTACGCTTTTTGGCGAGCGTGGGATCCAAGACGCCGGATGCATCGATTTCGGAGAATAACTCCGTCACTTCTTCCGGAGTCAAAGGGTTCTTGTCAGCCATAAACTTCCTGTCATATCAATCAGTCGAGCTCGTGCGCACGCGCACCTTCGAACTGCATTCGATAGTAACGGGCATAGGTGCCGCCACGGGCGAGAAGCTCCTCGTGCGTGCCACGCTCCACAACGCGACCATGCTCAACGGTCGCAATCTCATCGGCGTGTTTAATGGTCGAGAGACGGTGGGCGATGATGATTGTGGTACGGCCGCGTGCCAGCTCTTCGAGCGACTCCTGCACCGCCTCCTCGCTCTCGTTATCCAAAGCACTCGTCGCCTCGTCCAAGATCAAGATTTTGGGATTCTTGAGAAACACACGCGCGATGGCAACGCGCTGCTTCTGTCCGCCCGAAAGACGGCTGCCGCGCTCGCCCACGACCGTGTCATAGCCCTGTGGAAGCGACTCGATAAAGGCATCGATGTTGGCGCGACGGGCCGCCTCGGCGATCTCTTCCGCCGTAGCGCCCGGCTTGCCGTAGGCGATGTTCTCGCCAATCGTGCCGTCAAACAGATAGACATCCTGCTGCACCAGGCCGATGGCGCGACGCAGGCTCTGCTGCGTCACATCGCGCACGTCCTGGCCGTCGATGCTAATGGATCCGGCAGCCACGTCATAAAAGCGCGGCAGCAGCGAACAGGTCGTGGACTTGCCACCGCCCGAAGGGCCAACCAAAGCGATGGTCTGCCCGGGCTTGATGGACAGATCCATATGGTCGATAACGGGACGCTCGTCGGCATCGCCCTCGCCCAGCTCAACGTCCTCGTAGTTAAAGCACACGTCGTGATACTCCACGGCGCCGGCAGTCACCTGCAGATCCGTGGCGTCCGGCTTGTCCTGGATATCCGGCGCGGTCGAGAGCACCTCGTCCATACGCTTAAAGCCGGCGATAGCCTTCTGATACGTTTCGGCCGAATTGACGAGCGTCTCAAGCGGCGTGCAGAACAGCGAAATATAGAGTGCAAAGGTCGCCATATCGACCGCCTGCAGCTGTCCCTGGGCGACCAGCCAGCCGCCCAGCAGCACCACGATCACATAGAGCACACCCGAGAGCAGGCCATACGTCGCGGTATAGACGCCCATGGCGTGATACATGTTCTCCTTGGACGAAAGATAGCGATTGTTTGAGGCGCGGAACTTGAAGCGTTCGGTCTCCTCATTGGCAAAGCTCTTGACCACGCGCATGCCCGCCAGCGAATCCTGCAGCTGCGCATTGATGCCGCTGATTTTTTTGCGGTTGTCGCTAAAGACCTCGCGCATGCGCATGTTCTGCCAAAACATGATGACCGCAAACGCCGCCGTCACCACGGCCATGGCGAGCGCCAGCACCGGGGCGATGGTAAAGAGGATCACAAACGAGCCGATGATCTCGATGCCGCAGATGATGATCCACTCGGGCACGTGGTGCGCCGCCTCGCAGATATCGAACAGGTCGTTGACCACGCGGCTCATCATGTCGCCCGAGCTGTTGCGGTCGAAGTACGCAAAGCTAAAGCGCTCATACTGGTCGAACAGGTCCTCGCGCATCTTGGACTCCATGCGCGCGCCCATCACGTGACCCCAATAGCTCACAAAGTAGCGGCAGGCGCAGCGGACGGCATACATCAACACCAAGCCCACCGCGATCATGCCGAGCGCCTGCATGATGGCAGCCTGACCCTGAGTAAACAGCCCACCGGTCAAATTGCGCAGAATAATGGGAAACGCCAGGTCAATGGCGGCAAGCACCAGAGCACAAACAGTATCAGCAACAAAAAGCCCCATCTGGGGCTCGTAATACGAAAGAAACCTCTTCAGCATGTGATCCTCAAAGAAATATCAGCAACGTAAGGCCCTGGGACAAAGCAATCAGTAGTACTTGTCCCAGGGCTATCCCCACTCGTTAAAGCTCCGTGCCCCCAAGGCGGTGCGCGATGCTATCGCAGGCCAAGGCGCCTACGACGGTCTTGGCGTCTTCGATCTTGCCGTCGAGTACGGCGTCGATCAGCTCGTGAAGCGGCACCAGGTCCACGTTGACAAACTCGTCATCATCGGGGTTGGGCGCATCAAACTCGAGCTTGGTAGCCAAGTAGATGTGGATGATCTCATCGCAAAAACCGCAAGACGTGACAATCGACGTCAAAAAGCGAATGCGACCGGCCCTAAAGCCCGTCTCCTCATGCAGTTCGCGCTTGGCGCAATCGAGCGGGCCCTCGCCCGGGTCGAGCTTGCCGGCGGGAATCTCGACCGTCACGCGGTCGATGGCGGTGCGGTACTGACGCACCAGTACGATCTTGCCGCTCTCGGTCAGTGCCACAACGGCCGCCGCGCCCGGATGGCGAACGATATCGCGGGCGCTGCGGTGGCCGTTGGGCAGCTCAACCTCAAGACGGTGGACGTCGAGGATCTTGCCCTTCCAGGCGCACTCCTCCGAAAGAATCTTCTCGTGCAGCTCGGCATCATGCGGGTCGTCGTCGCCCAGCACCAGCGCCGGCTCGTCAGCGACCTCGCCACCAGGCTCGCCCTCGGCGTGCCCATACATGCGGCTGTCCTCTTCGACGATCTGCGCGTCCACGAGCTCTTCGTTCTTCTCGTCCATCCGTCTCATTCCTCTCGGATTTTAGGCATCCCAGGCGTCGCGGCCGCGCAGCGCACGCAGGCCAATGTCGTGGCGCAGGGTCTTGCCCTCAAAATCGATCTTCTCGCAGGCCTCGTAGGCAAGGTTGCGAGCGTTCTCGAACGTGTCGCCCAGAGCGGTCACGGCAAGCACGCGGCCGCCGTTGGTCACGAGCTGGCCGTCCACCACGGCAGTGCCCGCGTGGTACACGGTCACGTTCTCCATGGCCTCGGCATCCTCAATACCGGTGATGACCTTGCCTTTCTCGTAGCTGCCGGGGTAGCCCGCGCTCGTCAGGACAACGGCCACGGCCCACTCGTCGCGCCAGTCGAGCTCAATCTGGTCGAGCTCGCAGTTGGCACAAGCCAGCATGACCTCGACCAGGTCGTTCTTAAGGCGCGGCAGCACGACCTGCGTCTCGGGGTCGCCAAAGCGGGCATTGAACTCCAGCACCTTGGGGCCGGCAGGCGTGAGCATAAAACCGCCGTACAGGCAGCCGCGGTAGTCGATACCCTCGGCAGCGAGCTCGGCCACGGTCTGCTCCATGACCTTCACCATGGTGGCGTGCTCCTCGTCAGTCACGATGGGCACCGGGCTGTAGACGCCCATGCCGCCGGTGTTGGGACCAAGGTCGCCCTCAAGCGCGCGCTTGTGGTCCTGCGAGGTGGCCATGGGGCGCACGGTCTTGCCGTCGGTAAAGGCCAGCAGCGAGCACTCGGGGCCAACGAGCATCTCCTCGATAACCACGGTGTTGCCGGCATCGCCAAAGGTGCCGCCAAAGCACTCGCGTACGGCTTCCTCGGCCTGCTCAAGTTCGGTCGCCACGATAACGCCCTTGCCCGCGGCAAGGCCGTCGGCCTTGACGACCAGCGGGGCGCCCTGCTCGCGCACGTAGGCGAGAGCCGAAGCCTCGTCGGTAAACGAACCATAGGCTGCCGTCGGAATGCCCGCACGCTCCATGAGCTGCTTGGAGAACAGCTTGGAGCCCTCCATCTGGGCGCCCTCGGCACCCGGACCAAAGCAGGGAATACCCGCCGCGCGCACGGCGTCGGCCACGCCCGCCACGAGCGGAGCCTCGGGGCCAATTACCACGAGTCCGCATCCGTGGCTCTGAGCAAACGCCGCCACGGCCGCAGGATCGCAGTCGTCGAGAACAACGTTCTCGCCGCAGCTCGCGGTGCCGCCGTTACCCGGCGCGATGTAGAGCTTGCCGGCGCGCGGTGATGCTGCGAGCTTAGCTGCCAAAGCATGCTCGCGGCCGCCGCTGCCCAACAACAGGATGTCGATGGTTTGAGTGTCCGCCTTCAAGGGTGCCTCCTCTATGGATGAATGGCTCGCTCCGCGCGAGCCCTTTGCAAGCAAATATACCCCTCGGCCGCCCGCTTGGGCTGCAAAGAGGTATATCGCAATAACCAAATAGTCCCGATTACTTCCAGAATCGGTTGATAATCTGCTCGCGACCGGCGCCAACGCCAATGAACGTCACGCGGGTGTGTGCCAGATCCTCGATAAACGCCACGTAGTCCTGAGCCTCCTGCGGCAACTCGTCAAAGCTGCGGCAACCGGTAATGTCGCACTTCCAGCCGGGAAGCTCCTCGTAGATGGGCTTGGCATGCTCAAAGCGCACCTGATGCTCGGGCACGCTGGTGTAGCGCTCGCCATCGACGTCGTAGGCCACGCACACCTTGATGGTGTCGAAAGCCGAAAGCACGTCGAGCTTGGTCACGGCGATGTCGGTGAGGCCGTTGACGCGCGAGGCATAGTTGGCGATAGGGCCGTCAAACCAGCCGCAGCGACGACGGCGACCGGTGGTCACGCCGTACTCATAGCCCTCCTCGGTCAGCGTGTGGCCGGCCTCGGACTCATAGGAAAGCTCGGTGGGCATGGGGCCCGAACCGACGCGGGTGATATAGGCCTTCATGACGCCCAGTACACGGTCGACGTTCTTCATACCGACGCCGGAGCCGGTGATGGCGCCGCCGGCGGTGCAGTTGGAAGACGTCACGTACGGATAGGTGCCGTGGTCGATGTCGAGCAGCGTCGCCTGGGCGCCCTCAAACAGCAGGTTCTTGCCCTCATCGATCATGTTGTTGAGCAGCAGGCTCGTCTCGGTGATGTAGGGACGCAGGCGCTCGGCCATCGGCAGGTACTCGTCGCAAATCTGGTCCACGGTGTAGGTGGGCAGATTGTAGATGAGTTCGAGCTCGGGGTTCACGCGGGCGAGAGCGGTCTCCAGCTTGTCGCGGAACAGCGTCTCGTCCAGCATGTCCTGCATGCGCAGACCAATGCGGGCCATCTTGTCCTGATAGCACGGACCGATACCGCGCTTGGTGGTACCGATGTTCTTCTTGCCGAGCTTCTGCTCAAAGGCGCCATCCAGATCAATGTGGTACGGCATGATGACATGCGCGTTGCCACTGATCTTGAGGTTCTTGGTGGTGATGCCGTCGGCCTCGAACATGTCAATCTCCTCAAGGACAACCTTGGGGTTGACGACGCAGCCGTTACCGATCACCGACATATGGTCGGAATACATGATGCCGGAGGGCACCTGGTGCAGGCCGTACTTCTTGCCGTTGACGACGATGGTGTGGCCGGCGTTATTACCGCCCGAATAGCGCACGACGGCATCGAAGTCGCCGGCGACCAGGTCGCAGATCTTACCCTTGCCCTCATCGCCCCACTGGGCACCGACCAAAACGGTTGACGGCATGTTTACTCCTTACATTCATGGACTGTCTACGCGCCACGCCGGCACGCAGAAGCACAAAACATTCCCAGTATACCCGTGCAACGGGCGCCTGTCCTACTCCTCGGTATGCGCCCCATCAAGCTCATAGAACTTGGTGGATGCCGGCAGGAACATCAGGTCGACGTCACCGATCGGGCCCGAACGGTTCTTGGCCACGACGATACGCGTAACGCCCTCGTCGGGTCGATCGTCACGCGAGGCCTCGGCCTCATCAGCGGAGCGATCCAAGAACATAACGATGTCGGCGTCCTGCTCGATGGAGCCCGATTCACGCAGGTCGGACAGCTGCGGGCGCTTGCCGGTACGGGACTCAACCTGACGCGACAGCTGCGATAGCGCGATTAACGGAATCTTGAGCTCCTTGGCCATGATCTTTAAACCACGCGACATCTCGGAGACCTCGACGGTACGGCTCTCGGAGCGACGTCCCGGCGGAGGACTCACCAGCTGCAGGTAGTCCAGGATAATGATGGCCTTCTCCTTGTTGTGGAGCATGCGGCGGCTCTTGGCGCGAATCTCGGTCACCGTGGTGCCGGGCGTATCGTCAATCAGAATGTCGAGCTTAGACAAGGTCTGCGTGGCCTCGTTGATATTGGCCCACTGTTCGGGACTAATGCGGCCCGTACGGAAGTCGCTGATCGAGATCATGGCGTAGGCGCAAATCAGGCGCTGGGCAATTTCCTTGCCCGACATCTCCAGCGAAAAGAAGCCGACGGTATAGCCCGCAGCGGCGGCGTTGAGCGCTAGGTTCAGAGCGAACGACGTCTTACCCACGGCAGGGCGGGCGCCGATAATGATGAGCTGGCCCTCGCGGAAGCCCATGAGCATGCGGTCGAGCGACGGGAAGCCCGTGGGCACGCCCGCAGCCTGGCCACCGGCCTGGCACACTTCCTCGGCCTCGTTATAGGCCTCGACCATAAACTCGGTCAGCGTCTTGTAGCTCGACTTGACCTCGCGTGCCGTGACCTTGAGCAGCTTGCTCTCGGCCAGCTCGACAACCTCTTTGGTGTCGGTGGGGGCGTTATATGCCAGCGCGTTGATCTCGTTGGTGGCGCCGATCAGCTCGCGCAGCATCGAATCGCGGCGAACGATGGCGGCATGGTGCTGCCAGTTGACGAGCGACAGGGTCTGACCCATCAGCTCCAAAATGTACGCCTCGCCGCCCACGGCATCGAGCTTGTTGATGCTTCGCAGGTAATCGATCAGCGAGATGGAGTCGATGGGAATGCGGCTGTTGTACATATCGACCATCGCGGTATAGATGGTCTTATGAATGGGCCGGTAGAAGTCATCGGGCTGCAGCTCGACCTGGGCCTCCTCGACCACCTCGGGCGATAGCAGCATAGCGGCCAGTACATTGGCCTCTGCATCTTGGTTTTGGGGAAGACCCAACTTTGAGCCGCGGTCCTCAACCGTCAGCCCGGTCTCCCTATCGTCATATGCCATGAGCATCCTCATTCATATCGCTTGCGAGCATCCATAGTATCAGCCACGGTCCCAAAACGCGCCGCGCGCCGCCAATCATCACCGAACCAAGCGGATGAACGGTCCTGCATATAGGACTTCGACGCAACGTTCACCATGACACTCACTCAGCGCAAAAAACAAAAGGGCGCCCTGGTTTCCCAGAGCGCCCTTCTTAGAACAAGATTGTTGCGTTGCAGCAAATGCTACTCGGCAGCAGCCTCAGTCTCGACCTCGGCGGTCTCGGCCTCGGCGACCTCAGCGGCCTCCTCGACCTCAGCCTCGGCAGCGAGCTCCTCGGCGGTAACGCCGACGAGAACGACAACCTCGGCCTTGATCTCGCGGTACAGCGAGATGGCAACGGTGTGGGCACCGGCAACCTTGATGGGCTTACCGAGCTCGACGCGCTTGCGGTCGATGTCCATACCGAGCTGAGCCTTGATGGCGTCAGCGATCATAGCGGCGGTAACGGAGCCAAAGAGGATGCCCTCGTCGCCGACCTTGACGTCAACGGTGACCGTCTTGCCCTCGAAGGCAGCCTTGGTCTCGTTGGCGGTAGCCAGACGGACGGCCTCGCGCTTGGCGATGTTGTTGCGACGCTCGTCAAGCTGCTTGAGGTTGCCCTTGGTGGCGGCAACAGCGAGCTTCTTGGGGAACAGGAAGTTCTCAGCGTAACCCTGAGCGACCTCTACGACGTCACCCTCGCCGCCCTTGCCCTTGATCTCATCGAGAAGAATAACCTTCATGATGCGTCTCCCTTCTTAGCCGCGGTCGCGGTTGCCACGAGAGGAAACCACGGGGACGGTGTACGGCAGGAGAGCCATCTCGCGGGCGCGCTTGATGGCGTTGGCGATGTCATGCTGATGCTGCGTGCAAGCGCCAGTGACGCGACGGGGCTTGATCTTGCCACGGTCGGTCATGTACTTACGGAGAAGCTGAGTGTCCTTATAGTCGATGAACTCAGTGTTCTCCTTGCAGAACTGGCAGTACTTACGACGCGGCTGACGTGCAGAAAAATCATTAGCCATGTCAAAATACCTTTCATTTGGCAACTTCGGCGAACCGAAGCCGCCTCTCACTCAAAAATAGGTGAACAACCCTTAGAACGGGATGTCCTCATCGTAGACGTCGACCGCGGGCGGCGTAGCCACCGGCGCGGCAGGACGTGCTGCAGGCGCGGGAGCTGCGGGGGCGTAACCGCCCTGGTCGTAGCCACCCTGGCCACCACGGGAACTCATAAACTCGATCTCATCGACGATGACCTCAAGTTTGCTCCGGCGCTGGCCGTCGCGCTCCCAAGAGCTGTAGCGCAGCTTGCCCTCGATCGCGACCTTGTTTCCCTTTGCCAGGAAACGGCTCACGGCCTCGGCGCGGGTGCCGAACATGGTGCAGTCGACAAAGTTGGGATAGTCCTCCCACTCGCCAGTCTGCGCGTTGCGGCGACGATCGTTCACGGCGACGCCAAAGGACAGAACCTGGGTTCCGCCGGCGGTGGCGCGCAGCTCGGGATCGCGGGTGAGGTTACCGGTGATGTTCACTCGATTGATGCTCATAACTCACTACTTCCTCTTGGGGCACAAGCCCAGTCCAAAACGACAGTCTTACTCCTGGTCGTCGCGACGGACGATCATGTGGCGGACCACAGCGTCGGTGATGCGCAGGACGCGATCAAGCTCGGCGATCTGGGTAGGATCTGCGTGGAAGTTGATGAGGGTGTAGTCACCATCGGTGAGGTCGTTGATCTCGTAGGCGAGCTTGCGCTTGCCCCACTCGTCAACGGAGTCGACCTTGCCAGCGCCCTCAGCGATCGTGGTATCGATACGCTTCATAACAGCGAGACGAGTCTCGGGGTCGAGCGACGGGTCAACAAAGAACAGCAGTTCATAAGCCTTCATATTGTCACCTCCTCTGGGCAAATGTGGCTTCAGGTCGTGAAGGTGCGCCTGAAGCAGGAAAAGACTTGGTAATAATATCTTTCAACCTCCTAGGCCGCAAGAATATGCAGCTACAACCTCATGACCTCCACATATGCCCATACTCGCACGACGTTTCATGCGCATTCCAACCAAATGCTGACCAAAAGCTTGACGGATCTGTGGACAAGATACGGTGCCGTGAGGACAAGCTGAGCCAAGTCGCAGGTCAACGGGCGCATGGTTGTGGTCGCAAAATGCATACCAGTGGCCCACAGCACCACCCAAAGATTTTTAAATTCATTGCCAAATCGCTTATAAATACCCCTTTTGAACAATTGAGTTGATCAACTACGCTGGTCGGAAGCCGTTTTTTGGCATCTCAAACCCCGCTGCAACGCCAAACGCGGCCAAGCGTTTTAAAAAATGCCAACTTTTCTGTTTGCACTTTGCGATTCCTCGTGTATACTGACTTTCGCATTTAACGGAGAGTTGTCCGAGTGGCCGAAGGAGCACGATTGGAAATCGTGTAGGCGTCAAAAGCGTCTCCAGGGTTCAAATCCCTGACTCTCCGCCAGTTAATTCCAAAGCAGGCCTTCGAGCCTGCTTTGTTTTTACCCCACGCGGAGGGGTGGCAGAGTGGTTGAATGCGGCGGTCTCGAAAACCGTTTGGCCTGTATAAGGTCACGAGGGTTCGAATCCCTCCTCCTCCGCCATTTTGGTTGAGAAAGCTCCCAGATCGGGGGCTTTTTTCTTTTAAGTCCCTTACAAGCAAATACGGCGGAGGAGGAGGGATTCGAACCCGCCAGGGCGCAAAGCGTAAAGAAAACGCGCCAGTGGCGCGTTTTTAGCGCAGCGCGGTCGGCGTAAGCCGACCGGATAAATTTTGAGCAAAGCTCAAAATTTGGACATCCCTCCTATTCGACCACGCCCCCATCGCGTTCAGCATCAACCCGGATCCCCAAACATGGAACCTATGACCGTACCCAGTCCCGACCGTTTGCCGAGCAATAGGGTCGCAATCGGCGCCGAACATGTACTATGTACGGGCATTGTCTAAACCCGTAACTCAAAGGACCCCATCTTGCCCGTTGCCGCCACTATGATCGTTACCGCACACGCCTCGGATGCCATGGTTGCCATCCCGTTTTGGCTCGAGATGTTCGCCGTCGTCGCGGCATCGATCTCGGGCGTGTTGGTCGCACGCGAGCACAAACTCGACCTGGTGGGCGCCGTCGCGCTCGCCGTGGTCTGTGGACTGGGCGGCGGTCTTTTGCGCGATATGACGCTGCAGGTGGGCAACGTCTACATCCTCAACCAACCGATGGCGCTCCCGCTCTCCATCGCCACCGCGGCCATCATCTACATCTTCCCGGCAATCGTCGACAAGCCCGAAAAGCTCATTCCCCTGCTCGATATCATCTCGGTGGGTATTTATGCGGCAACCGGCGCAGACAAGGCGCTGGTCTACGGCTTTGCGCCGGCGGTGTGCATCATGATGGGCTTTTTTACCGCGGTGGGCGGCGGCATGCTGCGAGATGGTTTTATGGGTGTGGTGCCGGGTATCTTCCAGCGCACCAACTTCTATGCCATCGCGGCCATCGCCGGATCAGCAAGCTATGTTTGCCTTGTCATGAGCGGCTTGGTCAGCAATGTCGTCGCACTGGTCGTTTGCGTCGTGGTGACCATGGGACTACGCTGGCTGTCGCTGCGCTTTGATATCAAAAGCCCCACCGAGGATGACATCGCACGCTTTTTGCATCGCAAAAAGTAGGTAGCGCGGGCTCATCCTTCGAAATGCAACCGAGAGGTTCTTTTAGAGCGCCCACGCGTTGGGTACCCTGTTAGGTATATGCCGAGTATCTAACGAAGGATTCACTATGCCCTGCAATCAACTCCCGTTGACCCAGCGCCGTAAAGCATGGGGCCGCATCACCATCCTATTCGCGCTCATCGCGCTGGCGATCACCGTGCTTCCCACGGCGTCGTTCGCCGGCACGGACACCGCAGGAAACGTACTTGCGACCGACAATGACGCCCATCCGTCCGGCGTCGAAGGTGACCTGTACTGGGCAGGTCAGGCCCTCAACTTGGATGATGTGTCCATCGGCCGCGATATCATCGCCGCGGGCGATACCCTCTCGATCCGTGACTGCACAGTGGGCGGCGCCGTCCGTCTGGCGGCACGCACCATCGACATTGCCAAGACCACGGTTGATGGCAGCGTGACCGTCGCTGGCCAGCATGTCGTGCTCAATTCCGACAGCACCGCCAACTGTTTCTACGCGATAGGCGAGACGGTTGCCCTGCGAGGCTCCACCAAGTCGGCAGCGCTTGCGGGCGACACGGTGACCATCGATGGCACCGTCAAGGGCGATGTCGAGGTTTGGGCCGACAAGCTCATCCTGGGCAAGAACGCCCACATCACCGGCACCGTGAACGCGCACGTCTCCGAGGACCCCGAGCGCGCCGCGGGAGCCGAGGTCGGTGCGCTCAAGATCGACCGCACCGAGAACGAGGATACTTCCACCGTTAACGATGTCATCGGCGGTATCGTCGCCGCGGCACTCTCGACCTGCTTTGTCGCTCTGCTGCTCGAGCTCATCTTTCCGCGCGCGACCGCCAGCGCCGCCGGCATGCTCCACCAGCGCTCCATGCCCCTGTGGGTGAGCGGTCTTCTGGGCACGATTGCTATCGTCCCCGCCGTCCTACTGCTGATTATCTCTATCGCTGGTCTGTCGCTTGCCGGAACCCTCTTGTGCGGCGTTATCGGCATCGCGTTGATGTCGAGTGCCTTTGCGGGGTGCGCGATCGCCCGCATGGTTGGACACAACCAAAACCGCTACGCCATGGCAGCCGTGGGCGGCGTAATCGCAGGCGCCCTCACGGGGCTTCCCCTCGTAGGTGACTTCATCAGCGGCGTGGCCTTTGTCTTTATGCTCGGTTACATCATCCAAATCATCTGGCGCAACGCCCGCGTCAAGCCGCAGCAGCCGGCTAACACGCCAGGACTCCCCACCGCTTAGCCGCCAACCACCACAAAGGGACCAGGCACCTTTGTGGTGGTGCAGACCAGCTCAGTCCCTATGCACAAAAAGGGCGCCGACCATTACGGTCGACGCCCTTTCTTGTTAGACGCTATAAAGTCCAGCGCTTATTTGTTGACCTGGCCGGCGCGGACGGCGGCCTTCTTGCGGTCGGTGGCGTTGAGCAGACGCTTGCGCAGGCGGATGTTCTTGGGAGTGATCTCCACCAGCTCGTCGTCGGCGATGTACTCCAGCGCCTCCTCCAGCGAGAAGGTGCGGGGCGGCACCAGCTGGACGGAGATATCGGAGGTCGAGGAACGCTGGTTGCCCAGGTTCTTGGTGCGGGCGATGTTGACGACCATGTCGCCAGCCTTGCTGCGCTCGCCCACGATCATGCCCTCGTAGCACTCGGTGCCCGGCTCAACGAACAGCTGGCCGCGCTCCTGCAGCGTGCCCAGGGCGTAGGCAACGGCCTTCTCGGTGGTCATGGAGATCATGGCGCCGTTCTGACGGTTACCGATCTCGCCGGCGTAGGGACCGTACTCCAGGAAGGTGTGGTAGAACACGCCCTCGCCGTGGGTAACGTTCATGATGCGGTTCTTAAGACCCATGATGCCACGCGTCGGGATCTTAAACTCGAGGTGCGTCACGATGCCCGAGGTATCCATGCTCGTCATGATGCCGCCGGAGGTACCGAAGACCTCAACGACCTTGCCCGAGTACTCGTCCGGGCACTCGACGACGGCCTGCTCGACGGGCTCCATCTTGTTGCCGTTCTCGTCCTTCTTAAACAGAACGCGGGGACGGCCGACCTGGAACTCAAAGCCCTCGCGACGCATGGACTCCATCAGAACGGACAGGTGCAGGATGCCGCGACCCGAGACCTCGACGCCGCTCTTGTCCTCGAGCTCCTCGATCTTCATGGTTACGTTGTTCTCGGCCTCGTTGAACAGGCGCTCCTTGAGCTGACGGGCGCCCACGATGTCGCCGTCGCGACCGACGAGCGGGGAGGTCGAAGCCTCAAAGACGATGGACAGAGTCGGCGGGTCGATCTCGATGGGCTCGAGCTCGACAGGGTTCTCGGGGTCGGTGTAGACATCGCCGATATCGGTGCGGTCGATACCCACGACAGCGGCGATGTCGCCGGCGCCGACTTCCTGGCACTCGGTGCGGCCCAAGTAGTCGAAGGTAAAGAGCTGCTTGACGGTAGCGGTGGCGCTGGAGCCGTCGTTCTTGACGACCAGGATCTGATCGCCCTGATGGATGGTGCCGGAGTACACGCGACCGATGCCGATGCGGCCAACGAAGTTGGAGTGGTCAATGGTCACGCACTGCATGGCCAGCGGGGCGTTCTCGTCAACCTCGGGAGCGGGCATGTCGTCGATGATCATATCAAGCAGCGGATACATGTCCATGTTGCCGTCGTTGGGGTCAAGACGGGCAAAGCCATTCATGGCGCTGGCGTAGACCACGTGCTCCATGGCGAACTCGAGCTGGTCGTCGGTGGCACCCAGGTCGGCCATAAGGTCCAGGCAGTCGTTGTAGGCCTTCTCGGGGTTGGCGCCCGGACGATCGATCTTGTTGATAACGATCATGATCTTGAGGCCGGTGTCGATAGCGTGACGCAGCACGAAGCGGGTCTGGGGCATGGGGCCCTCAAAAGCGTCGACCAGCAGCAGGGCGCCGTCGGCCATACGCAGCACGCGCTCGACCTCGCCGCCAAAGTCGGCGTGGCCCGGGGTGTCGATGACGTTGATCTTGACATCCTTGTACTCGATAGAGATGTTCTTGGCGAGAATCGTAATGCCGCGCTCGCGCTCCTGGTCGTTAGAGTCCAGGACGCGGTCCTCGACCTGCTGGTTGGCACGGAAGGCGTCCGTGGCACGCAGGAGCTTGTCGACCATCGTCGTCTTGCCGTGGTCGACGTGGGCGATGATGGCGATGTTCCTCAGATTGTCTACGCGCATGTAGTTCCCCTATCTTCTATCCATATACAAACGGCACGCGTATGCGGCCCGCCCAGCGACACAACGCTCAGCGGGAATATTGAGCCTTTTACCGAAAACTCGTTTATTTTAGCGATTTTAGATAAGAGGGGTTTCCTCACCTGCAGGTTCAGGGTCGCTCCACATAAAACCATCGCCGGCACCCATGCCCTCATACAGCACGTATGCCGAAAAACCGCTCTCGAGCGTGGTTTCGAAGAAGCTCACGAGCAGGGCGTCGTGATAGCCGCCGTCAATTTCGACACAACCGGTGTAGCCGATGGCATAGCGGGCGATGCGGCCCAGGCCCTCGTCCTTAAGACCCATCTTGTGCTCGGAGATAAAGTTGGTGGCCGCCTCGAGGCACGCCTCTTCGCCGTCCTCGTCGAGCGCCGCCAGATATCGGTTGGAAGCAGCGTCCTCGATCGCCACAACTACGCCCGGATTCTCGCCGGCGGCAAGGTCGTCCAAGAATGCACCAATCAGGTCACACACCATGGCGTCGAGCTCGGCGGAGACGTTACCGGCGTCTTGCATATCCTGTGCCATCTTTAGACCTTCCCATCGAGTCTGGCGTCGTTACAATTCCTGTGCCTCGGCAGCGATCTTGGCGGCAGCGTCGCGGGCGCGCATCATATCCATCGCGCGCTTGTCGAGCACCTTAATCTGGTTGGTCAGCATTACCGCATCGACCACACCCCAGATTACCAAGCCTGTTGAAATCGAAAACCCAAGCGCACCAACTGTACCACGAAGACGAGAGCAGATTGCCGCGACAAGGGCGGAGACGACAACCATCTTGATATAGGAACCGCGGCGCTCGCGAAGCGTGCGGGCCTGCGTCACATAGGCGATGCGGGCAGCCTCGGATGCCTCCGAGCGCATCTGGGCTTCACGCGCAATGACAGCTGCCTCGGCCGACATGCCGCCGGCCATCAGCGAACGCTCCGCAACCTGGCCGCCCCGCATTTAGAAATCATCGGGGGAGAGCGTATGGACGAACTCGTCGAACTTCTCGAACTCCTGCTCGTCGTCGACTTCCTCGGCGTGGGTGGAAACGGTTCCCAGGCGGTTCATGATGTCGTCCTCCACAAACATGGGGGCGTTGCTGCGCACGGCAAGGGCGATGGCGTCGCTGGGGCGGGCGTCGATCTTGCGCTCGCCACCATCGGCCAGCACGACGATCGTCGCGTAGAACACCGGCGGCTCGGCGCGCACGATCTCGATGCGCTCGAGCTTGGCCCCCAGGGCGTCAACAGTGTCGAGCAGCAGGTCATGGGTGATTGGGCGATCGGCGCGGCCGCTATCGATGCCGCGGCTGATGGCAGCGGCCTCAAACGAACCGGTCTGAATGGAAAGGGAACGCAGCGGCGCGGGCGAATCCGATTTGCTGCTGCGCTCGCGAAGCACGATAAGCGATGGCACGGGACCGGCGGCCATGACGATGGTCTCTATGTCGACACGAACCATGGAACACCTCCGGTACGTAGCGGTTAACACGCGGCGGTACCGCCGCATTGAATAGCTATACTACCCAATCTTTCGCCCAGCACACAAAATCAAACGAGTTAATTTGGGACGGGGCTCTTTTGACTACTTTTGTTGGATAAGAAAAAAGCCCCGGGGCAATGCCCCGGGGCTCTTCACGTTTTGATGGTGGACCTGACAAGATTCGAACTTGTGACCTCCCGGTTATCAGCCGGACGCTCTAACCAACTGAGCTACAGGTCCATCATGGTGGAGGTTAGGGGGATCGAACCCCTGACCTCAGGCTTGCAAAGCCCGCGCTCTCCCAGCTGAGCTAAACCCCCACGGAGACAGTAATAAACACCCCAGCGGCGACTCGGCTCTCGCTGGGGTGTTTATTGCGAAAGAAAGTGGTGGACCTGACAAGATTCGAACTTGTGACCTCCCGGTTATCAGCCGGACGCTC